>JAVHRV010000119.1:0-1593 GCA_036171815.1 Patescibacteria group bacterium | reverse complement strand
CAATAATATAGTCCATGGCCTTGAGCATATGCATATTATGCTCAATTACTAAGACTGAATTCCCTTTCTCGACTAGCTTATTTAAAACGCCTAGCAACATATCTATATCATGATAGTGCAAACCGGTAGTTGGCTCGTCTAAAAGATACAAAGTTCTTTTGCCTAGAGTATGTGTCAATTCTTTAGCAATCTTAACGCGCTGCGCTTCGCCACCCGATAGAGTCGTCGCGCTCTGGCCGATCTTGATATAGCCTAAGCCAACTGAAGCCAATACCTTGAGTTTATCGGTAATTAAGTAATTACCGTCAAAATAAATTATGGCTTCATCTATGGTCATATCTAATACCTCGGCGATATTTTTTCCCTTATATTTAACTTGCAGAGTTTCACGATTGAAACGCCGGCCACGACAGACTTCACATTCGACTAGGACTGGTGGTAGGAAGTGCATCTCGATTAAGTTAGCTCCGGCTCCTTCACAGGCCTCACAACGCCCGCCTGGGCGATTAAAGGAGAAACGGGAGATAGAATAGCCTCTTTCCCGAGCCTCAGGCAGAGAGGCAAAAAAATCACGAATCGGGGTAAATATACCAGTATAGGTAGCCGGATTAGAGCGAGGCGTCCGACCGATCGGCGATTGGTCGATAACGATGACTTTATTAATATATTCAGCGCCCTTTATTTCTTTAACCTCTTCTAGTTTCGCTTTACCCGGACGATTTTTAATATGCGTAATATTTTTATATATTACATCATACAAGAGCGACGATTTGCCACTGCCGGAAACGCCACTAATACCAATTAGACGACCCAGAGGAATATCTAAATTTATATTTTTTAAATTATTAGCATAAGCCCCTCGTATTTTTAAACTGCCATGATTTTGCTCTCGTCTCTTTTCCGGCAAATCAATAGACCTTTCGCCATTCAAATACTGAAGAGTTAGAGATTCTTTAAAAGTGACTTTGCTTTTTTTATCATTTAATAAATTCTTAGTTTCGCCAATCGCCACGATTTCCCCACCGTGTATACCGGCGAGTGGCCCTAAATCAACCAAATAATCCGACTCTAATATTGTTCTTTCGTCATGTTCAACAATAATAACGGTATTGCCTTTATCGCGTAATTTTTTTAAGGTATCAATTAAACGAGCCGTATCGCGTTCATGGAGGCCAATAGTCGGTTCATCAAGAACATACAAAGTACGCGATAAATGTGAACCGATCTGGGAAGACAAACGGATACGTTGCGCTTCACCGCCTGATAAAGTATGCGCTTCTCTTTCTAGAGAAATATAATTCAGTCCGACCTTAAGGAGGAATTCTAAACGGCTGATAATCTGGACGACGACATTTTCGGCAATCGCCAATTGGCGCTTAGTCATTTTCTCATAATATTTATTAAAGAAATCCAGAGCTCGATTGATCGGCAATTTTGACACCTCAGCAATATTTTTATGGCCGACACGAACAGACAAGGCTTCTGGCCTTAAGCGTTCCCCTAAACATTTGGAACATTTTTCATTTTTAAAAAAATCTACCCGACCTAAACCGGTACACTCCGGGCAAGCGCCATGGGGCGAATTAAAAGAAA
>JAVHRV010000118.1:0-7753 GCA_036171815.1 Patescibacteria group bacterium | reverse complement strand
GCTGGACTCTGACAATTATAATAAGCGCAATAACCGTAACCGGGCAAAGTAGAAGAAGCGGTAATTTGCTGTCCATTACCGCCGACACAAACATCATCGGTATTAGTCGCGGTCTTTCTCGAGTCAAGACAACAGGCGCTACTATGGCTAGAACAGTCTTGTCCATTTAAACTAGAACAATCCGAACAGACGCCGCGAGGAAAATCTGAAGTGATACTACAAAATTGACCGCTATGGCTAGAACAATTACAAGCGGCATCTCGCTCCTCCGGCGTATCACCCGCAGCCGCGCAACCACCGCATTTACCTAAACCAGAATTAGTCCCATTTGGTCCATCGGTTATACTCTTATCGCTCCCGCAGGTTCCCTCGCAGCTAAGCTGTCCTATAGTACCCGACTTAGTTTTATAAGAACAACAATCCTGGGCATCCCGACCAATCGTACAACAACAATCACAAGTGGGTTGATCTATTTTAACGCAACTATCTCCTTTATTATCATAATTAGATTTGCAACTAGCCCCCGACTGACAAAGTTTAGGCGAAATACAACGACTCGACCAAGAAAAAGAAGTACAACTTAAACCATCAACACAAAGAGAACAGCTAGAGTTTGGATCGACACATTGATCATTAGTAGTTCGAAGCCAATTATCCGGACAAGAAGATTTTAAAGTTATCTGCCAATGTTTGTCTTGATTACAAATAGCCGTACTAGAGGCGGCTACCGTACTAGAGGCAGTCACCGTATAGTTAACAACAGTCGGCAGGCTACAAGATCCAGTCCGCTCTAAACATTGATCAAGAGAATTATTATAAACACACCGATTACCACTACAACCCGGCAAAGAGTTACAAGTATAATCGCAAGGACCAATAATTTTTCCGCCGCCGCCAGGATAAGGCGAACAAGTACCCGGAGTATTTGGACAAGAAGATCCTGTCTGACAAGAACCATAATATTGAGCCAAGCCGGCACAACTATAGCTATAGGGATTAGGAGTAGAGGTTCCAAAACCGGTATCAAAACTCCACTCAAAAACAGAAGTTGGAATATCAATAAAACATTGGTCTAAACTATTAACACAACGCCCTTTCTTATAAGTATTAACTGGACAACAAAGCTGTAAACCACAATCGGAATTAGCAACACATTCACCAACAGAAAAATTTAATTCATTACCCGCCTCATTCTTTTTAATTACCTTAACGGGGCCAGAGATAGAACTAGCGGCCACTGCCGTTTTAATAGAATTCGCTCGACCCGCTTGCTCAATAGTCCCAGTAGCTGACCGCTCATAATTAAACTTAACTGACGCTTCACTTTTAAGCGGACCAAAATATTCACCCCAAAGAAGAACTGGCGTGCCGACTGGGCCACGAGTCGGCTCTATTTTAAATAAAATAGGCTTCAAATCTAAATTTTTATTAAATTTAAAAAAATTAGGAGTTAAATTAGTAATATCAATAGTCGTCGAGCCGAGTTTAATTTTAATTCCATAATCATCGGTATTTACGAGCGCGGGAACCTTAACAATAATCTGATTATTATTCCAAACCGAATTAGCACAAACCTCTGGAAAATCATAAGAAGCCTCAGTCGAGGTGGTTCCGCTATAAAAATAAACTTGACTCAAGCCGCGTAAATTACCAAAACCACTTCCTTTAATAGTTACATACTGACCAATATTACCGCTAAGCGGACTGAAGGAAGAAATAAAGGGGCCCGTCTCCTTTTCCGGATCTTTAACAAAACGTAAATAATTACTCTTTAAATTTGCACTATTTTCAACAAAACTACTGGAGTCACCCGGTCTTATGTTTGGTATTGTCGAGGTTCCTGACAAGCCGTTAGAATTAGTAAACTGTGAATTTAAACCAGAAATATTATTCTGATAATTACCAAAATAAGCCGTCCCCGCGTAGAGATTAACTCCCTGATAATTAACCGCTGAACTCAAAACTCCTCTTAAGGGACTAAGATTACATAAACCAGGACGTTTAATATTGTTGGCAACAAAATCAGGTATTTTCGGTCCATAATCATCATTAGTCGCTTCAGTCGCGCTATCTTTCGTTACAACCCAAAGCGGCCCGGCCGGCGCCCCGTTTGGCACAGCAATAATAATCTCATCATCACGCCAAGTCTGAATACAATTAGGATTTAAAACCTGAGGATCTAACCCTACTTTAGCGTTACTACCATTTCCAAAAAAGGCGACAGCCGAAGTCGCGGCGGAATATTCTCCAAAATTCTTGCCAAAAATTGTAATAAAATTATTGGCGGTACCATTAGGATTAGTTAAATTACAATTGGTACTACAATCTTCATCTCGGCTACAAGTTTTATTTTTATCTTCTTCGCAGAAGCCGCCAACGGGACTAACTTCCGTAATAATCGGCGGACCGTAACAGGTACAAGTACTAGGGTTGCAAGTTAAATACTGGGCACAACGATTATTATCCGGCGAACAAGTCGGATTACTACTAGCATTACAAGAATCCCCTAAATTACCCTTAGGTTTACAACTACAATCGCTGCCATCACAATAATCTTGAGCGGCACAAATTTGATTAAGCGCCTGGCAGCCCGGATTAGGACTGGAATCGCAACTAGCCGGTGGCGGAATAACACCACCACAATCCGAACCAATACAGGAACCAAAAGTTCCCTCGCCACAAATCATTGAACCGCCACAACCACAAGAGCGAATTTCTCCTTCATAACAAGCATTACCTCCTGTCGTCGCCCCCATTAGGCGAGAAATAATAAAAGTGGCAATCGCCCAAGAAGATAAAATAATTACTAAACCAATCACGCCATTTTTTAAAATACTTCTAGCTGTCCTAATTTTTTCTTCATCGCCGCCGGAAACTAACCATAAAAATCCCGCGTAAGCGATAAAGCCTAGAGCGATTACTCCTAAAAATCCTAAACCAATATTGATGATCCGACCGGCTAAAATTCTCGGCTCACTAGAGCTCAGTGACCCGCCTAAACCGTTACCAACCGCATTCAAACCAAAATTCTGAGCCAAGACTTGCTGCGCTACTAAAAAGCCCAGGCCTAATAAGATAAAAACTAACCAATTTTTTATTATTTTTTTCACAAATTTTAAAAAATTCTATTTGTTTAGCGGTGATGTCCCTAGACAATTCCCGTCTGATCCCAGCGTCTTAGTTTCTTCACCAAAACAACAAGAAGGTTTTTCGTCGCTAGTAAGACAACCAGGGCCGGCACTCGGTTTATAACAATTTTGATAAATATCCTTCACACCGGAGCCAACTTGGGCCTTGTAAGTTACCGATTCAATAAGTGGGGAATGAATAATATTAGCAACCGTTAGATCAGGTTCTCCGTCTAAAGAACCGGTATCTTGATTACTACTACTAATCCAATAGCCTAAAGGAGTCGGCGAGGAGCTACGCAGGTTGACTAATTTATGCTCCGAAGTCGAAGAACCATTATTAATCAAAACACTGCCGGTTCTCAGAGTGCTATTAAGCATTAAAGTCTTAAATTTAATTTCGAGAGGATCGGCTAATTTAACTTCTGTCCGTCCCTGCGTCGGCGTGACCGAAATAATACTAGGCGGCGTTAACATAATCTGATCATTAATATAAAATGACCATTGATAATTATCACGCTTACTAAGATTAGCCGTCGAAGTAGCCGAGTAATTATCATTATAAAAATTAATCGGCCCATCGGCATAAGTATCGCGGTTACCGTCTAGAGAATTTAGAGCCGTATCGACTATACCGCTTATCCCGTTGCCGCTCAAACCATTTTTATTATTTAAATCCGCTAAAGGATAAGTCTTAGCGTCAGGATTTTGACAAGTATTATAGGTTAAAGGGGTGGAAGAACAAGACTGATACGGAGAAAAAATCGAACAATCTTCGGCCAGGTTACAAGGTTTTAAATCAGCGGCATTAAGCTCGACTTGAAGATGGCTATTTTCTGGTAAACAATAAATTTTTTCCCCGCAACCGTTCAAACCGCACTCTTGATCAGAAATAAATTCCACGGTTTTATAACCATTACTAACCAAAAACTTCCCCTCTAAAGAATTGCCGACACACTGATTCTTCTCACATTTATAAGATCGACAATCTGGGTTGCTAGAACAATACGCCCCATTACCGCTAGTAGCCGCTGTCCCCGCATTAATCACTCGGATATATTTAGTAATTTTTGAAGCCAAACCAGACACAGTGACCGGATTAATCGCTTCGCTAAAATTAATCTGGAGGGCCGAATTTCTGGGTTTATCTTTTTTATCTTTTATAGTATAAGAAACTTGGCGATCCCGTCCGCCCGTCATTTGACTAATTAGTAAAGCGCCGGGATTAGTGGTAGAAATTAAAAGGTCGTTACCGGATTGGCCGGCGACTTTAGCCGTTAAGTTTATTTTATTGCCAGATAATTCCGCGCTGACGGCTGAATCAGGGTTATGTAATTTAGCCTGGATGTTAGACGCCTGGATATTTAAGTTACAATTATTAGGAACGAGAATATTATTGTTAGTCGAAGAAGTCGCAAAGACATAAGTCGTTCCATCTACTATTAAATTATCAGCTGTTTGTTCCGGACTTATGTTAATTACCCAAGAACTGCCTACGGGATGTTGAGATGTCTTCAGAGTTAAATAATCGGCAAATACTACCTGACCATTAGCCGAAAAATCCGCTGTCCCTAGAGAGGCGCCACTACCATCAAATAATTGAGCTTTATCTGGGTAGTCGGCGGGCACCGAAACTGCAAATTTAGATATTGGACCATGATAATTTAAAGTTACTATCGCTGTTCCGGCTTGAGCATTAGGAATAATAGGAGGATTAACTTTAGCGCCTGCGTAAACATGCGGGCAAGCGCTAACGGTAATAGAACCGATCGCTGGTTGGACCGAATTCACTTCTTGAAAAGTATCTTTGATATTATCCGGAGTCGGAAAAACACCCGCCGGAGATACCCGCGGCGGCGTCAGATCAAAATTACTATTTACCGTGAATTTCCAATCGACAAAATCAGCCTTACAATTGCGGAACATCGAAGAATTATCCAATTTTTTAATATTACTATTAAATTTTATGGAATAAGAAATATTTTCAGTCGGGGAACCGAGGGGACTAACCGGCATTATAACTAAAGTCGTACTACCACTAGCGACACTCACTAGAACGTCGGTTAAATTAGAATTAGGGTTAGGGCAAGAATCAGAACAAGCATCAACTAAATCAGTTCTATATAATCTAATCGCTAATGGATTAATTTTATTACAGCTAGCGGTATTATTACAAGAACAAGACGAGCCAGAATTATCAACACAAACCGAATTAAGTTTTAATTCTTCCTTAAAGGTAATCATGATTGAGGTATTACGAGGTACTTCCGTCTGGTCATTTTCAGGATAAGTACTCTCCACCGTACAATCACCAATCGTCCCTGTCCCCGGACTAGAGAATCCTCGCGGATTAGCCGGCGGGGTAAACCCATTCTCGCCGCTGGTAGCGGCTAACAGTCGGCTAATAACGAAAGTAGCAATCGCCCAAGAAGATAAAATAATTATTAAACCAATCACCGCATTTCTAAGAATACCTTGAGCGGTGCGAATCTTCTCTTCGTCTCCGTCTGAGGTCATCCATAAAAATCCCGCATACATAATCACTAAAATCGCAATTACCCCTAGAAAACTCAAAATAATTTGAATAATCCGTCCTACTAAAAAACGCGGATCAGCCGCAGTTAAAGAGCCCCCTAAACCATTACCAACGGCATTAGTACCAAAATCGGCCGCTAAAACAAAATTAGCTCCGACGACTGATAAGCAGAGGATAAAAATTAGCACAATTAATCGGCTTTTTTTAGTCATGAAAACAAAACAAAAAATTTTTTAATTATCGCTCTTATGCTATAATTAAGATGAATTTATTATATCATAAAAGATAAAAAATAAAAAAGAGTTATGACGATTGATCGGATAATCAAAAAATTCCAAGACAACCATCCTAATGAAGACACGACTGTCCTAACTTTAGCTTATGAATTTGCCGAAGCGGCTCATGCTGGCCAAAAGCGTCGAAGCGGCGAACCGTATATCCAACACCCGCTTCACACCGCTCATACTCTCGCCGAAATTAAGGCCGATGCCGCTACTATCGCCGCCGGCTTACTGCATGACGTCCCTGAAGATACCGAGCATAGTCTAGAAGAAATAAAAATTTTATTCGGCCCAGAAATAGCGATGCTCGTAGAAGGGATTACTAAGCTAGGCAAAATAAAATATCGCGGCATCGAACGTTATCGAGAAAACCTAAAAAAAATGTTTTTGGCTATGGCGGGCGATTTACGCATTGTTTTTATTAAATTTTGCGATCGACTCAATAACTTAAGAACGATAGAAAATTTATCACCGGAAAAACAACAAAGAATTGCCCAAGAAACTCTAGAAATCTATGTGCCGATTGCTAACCTTCTAGGTATCGGCCGTTTAAAATGGCAAATGGAGGATATTTGTTTTAAAGTTCTCTTCCCCGACGAATTCCATGAATTGGAATATAAATATGAAGTAGAAAAAAAAGTCGAACGGCATCGCTTCTTTCAAAAAATAAAAAAAATACTAAACCCGAAACTTGAAGAGGCCGGTATTAAATATGAAATCGAAGTTCGCTTTAAGCATCTCTATAGCATCCACCGCAAAATGCAAGAAAAAGAAAGAAAATTTGACGAAATCTATGATGTTTTTGCCCTACGTTTAATTGTCCCAACCATTTATGATTGCTATAAAAGCCTCGGCGTCATTCATACTTTATGGAAACCGAAGCCTAACCGATTTAAAGACTACATCGCTGTACCAAAACCGAACGGTTACCGTTCTCTCCATACCACTATTTTTGGACCCGAGGGTAAAGCCACCGAGTTTCAAATCCGCACTAAGGAGATGCACGAGGAAAGTATTTACGGCCTAGCGGCTCACTGGTATTATAAAACTCAACACGCGACCGCTAATTATAAGCCACCCACCTGGATCCAAGAGATTATTGATATTCAAAAAGAGATCACCAACACCACTGAATTTATCCAAAAAATAAAACTTGATATTTTTCGGGATCGCATTTTTGTCTTCTCGCCTAAGGGGGATGTTATTGAACTACCGGAAAAAGCGACCCCGATAGATTTCGCCTATGCCGTCCATACTAATATTGGCAATAAAGCCGCCGGGGTAATTATTAACGATAAGCTGGGACGCTTAGATCAAGAATTAAAAAATGGCGATTTAGTAGAAATTATTACTGAAAAAAAACGTCCTTATCCTAATCGTGATTGGTTGAAATTCGTCAGGACTAAACGAGCGCGCGACCGCATTAAACAATTCGGCAAAAAATCAACGCTCGAAAGTATCAAAAAATTCCTACCCAATATCCGAAACAAAAATCGTCCCTAAAACGGGGACGATTTTTGTAAGTACTATTTTGAACAAATTTTTAATACTAAAAAATTACGACATTCGCGCGCCGCTCTCCGGCAATTTGCCGATTTTGCGTAAATATTCATTCTTTTTGCGTAACTGTAAACCAATCAAAGCGTGCTTTTTCTGAAGCTGCTTGGTTGTTTTAGGCTCGAGGTGTTTTTTAGATCGAGCTTTCTCCAGACGCTTACTGTTTTTTAAGCCTTTCTTGAATTTACGCAAAAAACTTTCAAAACTTTCCCCTGGTTTTTTCTTAAAATCTGCCATAAAGTCCACCTTCC
>JAVHRV010000117.1:0-7769 GCA_036171815.1 Patescibacteria group bacterium | reverse complement strand
GCGCACCACCCGGGCGGTTTTAGGCGTGAGTCCCATTAATTTTTTAATCGCGTCGCCCGTTTTTCCCTTAGTCCGAATTTCTAACCATTTGCCCAGAATTACAAAGGTAATTAGAAAAGCCGCGGTTTCAAAATATAATTCCGGAATCTTACCGCTTAAACCCAGAACCGACCGAGTCTTAATAAAATAACTAATAAAATTAACTAAGCTATAAAGATAAGCCGTCGAAGTACCGATAGCAATCAGGCTGTCCATGTTAAAAGTTTTCATCTTTAAGGCTGACCACATCCCCTTATAAAATCCCGCCCCAATAATAAACTGAACGGGCGTTGTTAAAATAAGCGAAATTATTCCGACGAAAGGTAAAACGGCGATTTTTCCGGGAATAGCAAAAAAATCCAAGAGCATGAAATAAAGCATCGGTAAACTAAGCGCAAAACTAAACCAAAATTTCTTAAAATAAAATTTAATGGCCTGCTCTCGCTTATGGCGATCATAATCATTATCTTTAGCATCAACGAGCTCGGCTTTATAGCCGGCCTTCGCAATGGCTTCTAAAAAAGCCGGTGATGTCACCTGCGTCTCGTCGTAGATAATATTGGCTTTTTCCGCCGCAAAATTAACATTCGTCTGAGATACCCCCGGGATCTTTTTCAAAGATCGCTCAATGATATTAGCACAAGACGAACAATGCATCCCTTCTATTTTTAGTGATATTTTCTTAATCATATAATTATTTATATTGGAAAATTATTATCTTGATAATTTTAATAATAATTATTCGACGATAATCGAACCGTAATTAATCATGCCCATACTGCAAGTGATATCATAAGAACCGGGCGTAGTCGGCGTAAATTCCATAACAATCGGCACACCCGCCTCAAGCGGTTGACTGCTGTCATATAGACCAGGAATAGTAATCGCGTAACCACAACCGCTGCCACTATCGAGCACATCAATTTCAAACCTAACTTTCGTGCCCGCCTTAACTTTAAAAATTGCCGGATCAAGATATTTAGCGTCAGTATAAGTTGTCTTAATAATCTGAATAGCTTCTTGGCCAGAAGCGGCCTGAGTCGTTTCCGCGGCTACTGGACTAGAATTTATATTGACCGGCCTTTTGCCGCCGCCGCCACAACCACAGCCGCCGCCGCCCGTGCCACAGGTTCCGCCGCCGCTGCCACTAGCTAACGCCGCTGGGATAGTAACAATATCCGAATTACTATTATTAACACTAGCGGGAATATCTCCGCTAAAAACATCGAATACCCCGGTATACATTCCCATGGAACAAGAGAAAGGTAATTGACCGGATTCCGTTGGCGTAAATTCAATAATATTTTCCCCGGCCTTTAAAAACTTCTGAATCTTTAATTTAGGGACAAGAAGAACGCTGGCACAAGAGTAGGGTGCTTTCGCCTCAATAATCCATTTGACTGGCACGCCCTTCTTAATAGAAAACTGATTGGGCGAATAACCACTATTAGTTTCCGTCATGCGGACAACCTGGACACCGTTCTCTAGAGTCACATTAGAATCCTTATTAATTACTGAAGACTGTTTAACTCCGACACTGCTCAAAAAACCGGCGCTCAAACTCGCTAAAGTATAACCATTATTAAGATTAAATAAAGCAAAAAATATTACCGCTAAACCGGCGACTTTAAAAAACCGTTCTTTGAAAGAACCCCTAATTAAAGAAGTCAGCCCGCCGATACTTAAGAGCCCCGGCGCCGTACCAAGAGCAAAGAGACCCATAACTAAAGCGCCGGATCCGAAATTACCCGTACTAATCGCGTAAAGTTGCATCGCTTGGGTAAAGCCACAGGGCAAGAAAAATGTTAATGCTCCCATCAACATCGCCTTTTCATGACTATAAACTTCATGTTTTCGGCTAGCACCCAGCGCTTTACTAATCCCTTTCGGTAAAGACAATTTAAACCTATTCAAACGCGGGAAAATATTAATTAATTGTAGACCCATCACGAGCATTACTACTCCGACTAGTAAAGTGAGTAAACCATTAGCTAAAGGCGACAGCTGAAAAACCGTACCAAGAACACCGAGTAGACCGCCTAGAAAAGCATAAGATAAAATACGACCGATAATGAAAAAAATATGCGGCCGAAATTTTTCTGCCGGCGTCGCTGTCGGATGATGTTCCGCAAACTTAGTCGATAAACCAAGGACTAACCCGCCGATTAAAGCCATACAAGTCGAAAAACCAGCCACCAGTCCGATAACAATAATCAAACCGAAACTCGGATTACTAATATTAGGTGTGAGATTAATATTAGTGAGACCCAAACCTCTCAGAACAAGGTAGAGAGCCATAAGCATTAAAAAAGCTACTCCGAGACTAGCATATTCGCGCTTATCACGAGTAAGAAAAGGAAGCGCGTCGGCGGCGCCGACTTCATATCCGGCTTCGCCAATCGCCTGTTTAATGAGATTCATGTCTGGCGCGCTATTTTTATAATGAATAGTCGCCTCACCCGTTTTATAGTTTAAAGCCGCTGACTGCACTGACGCGAGCGCTTGGAGTTTTTCTTCAATTAAAATTTCACAAGAGCGGCAATGCATGCCCCGAATGGGTACTTTTAAATATTTGTTATGAGACATAAAAATTGATTACTATTAATTAGACAAAAACCTCCCTCACTTAATTTAAAAGTGAGTTCGGCTACTTAATAATAATCAGTTTACAAGCGCAGAACGGTCGAGCGAAGCGCTAATAATTCCGGGGGCGGTATCAAAATCGGTTGATAAATAAAAGTTTTAAAAATAGTAGACGGTATTTCAGCGGGAATAAATATAATAACCGCGGCGAGCTTGTCATTTTCCCCAGACTGAGAAAACGTCGCTAAACTACTATGCGCGCCGTCTAAACAGCAGGGTAAGATATTTTTCGAGGGAGGCGCCGTCGGATGGCTAGCTTGTTGAGGAGCTGACTTAACGTCGAAAATATCTGGCGACGGATAAGTTTTTTGGTCTTGACCACAAACCGCCATATCGTCCTTGGCTAAACTACTATTAGGATCGTCCTTCGCTTGGTGGTTATGAGAAACGTCCTTTATTTGGTGGCTATGAGAAACGTCCTTAATCAGGCTATTATTATGAGCGAAAGTGGCCGCTGACGCTACCTTTATTTTCCGCCCATTAAACAAAGCTTCAAAACAAAAACCACTACTTAAATGAAAAGCGGTAACTAGTAAGACGAGAGCGATAATTTTAATAAAATATTTTGACACTAGTTTGTCGAAATTAAAAATCGAAATTAAAAATCGAAATTAAAAAATTAATTAGTTTTACGAAAAACTGCCATTAACTCGGCAAGCGCCTTATCTTTTCCGTTAGTCTTAATCGCCCGGACCACACAATGACTAATATGATTCTGAAGCAGGACCTCTTCCGCTTTCTTAATAGCGCTTTTAACTGCGGCCGTTTGTTGGAGAATATCAATACAATAAACATCGCTTTCGACCATATCAATTACTTTCCGCAAATGGCCATCCACAATTTTTAGGCGGCGCGCAACGTCCTGTTTAGAATTAAGCTTAGCTGACTTCATAATCATAATTAATTAAATATCTCCCCCCTCAAATATCCATACCCCTAGGGGGAGGATGCTGAGATTATACCCCTAATTAAAGAAAGTGTCAAAAAATTACTCCGCTCCGACCGCGGCGCCGACCGCCTGACCAGTACTCCAAGCTAGCTGTAAATTATAACCGCCGGTTGGTCCCACTAAATCCAAAATTTCCCCGGCGATAAATAAATTAGAAATTATTTTAGACCGTAGCGTACGCGAGTCAACTTCTTTTAAACTGACGCCGCCGCCCGTCACCATCGCCCGGTCATAGCCGGCGATAGCTTGAACTGTCAAATTAAACTTTTTCATTAAACCGGTTAAACGCTCTCGCTCTACTCGGTTAAGCGAATTAGCTAATTTATTACTACTCAGTACCGCTAAAGTAAGTAGGGTCTCCGCTAAACGTAGCGGCCCAAGGCCTTCCAGACTATTTTTCAAAAATTTATTATTACCCATTAGAACCGCTTGCAAACGTCGCCCTAAATCATCTAACGAAGACTGCGGCTGTAAATCTAACGCTACTTGCCAATCAACCGCCTGATTAAAATCAATATAACGACTAAGATTTAAAGCGGCTGGCCCGCTCAAGCCGCCGGCCGTAAAAATTATCGGTCCGCTTTCTTGCGCCAACTTTTTTCCTTGACTATATAAACGTAAAACGACCGTTTCTAAGCTTAACCCCTCTAAATTTTTAACAAACTTTTCTTTAACTAAAATAGACCCAAGCGCCGGCCGAAGCGGAGTAATCGTGTGGCCGAATTCTTGCAGCCACTGATAGCCGTCGCCGCTAGAACCGGTCGCCGGATAAGACAAACCGCCAGTCGCAAGTAAATAATTAACCGCCGATATCTTCTGGCCATCAGACAAAAATAGGCCCGTTATTTTTTTCTTAGCCAAAATAAATTTTTGAACGGGACAACCCGTCATAATCAGGCCGCCGGAACGCTTAATCCCGTCCACTAAAATATTTAAAACGTCGACCGCTCGATCGCTCTGCGGAAAAACCTGATTATCTTTTTCAATTTTAATTTTTAAACCGCGCCTAGTAAAAAAATCCATCGTTTCGGAGACGCCGAAACGGCTAAAAGCCGAGAGTAAAAAACGACCGGATGAACCAAAGCTAGCCGCGAGTTTATGATAATCCGGGATATTATTAGTAATATTGCAACGCCCGCCGCCGGTCATCAGTAATTTAAGTCCTAAACGTTCATTCTTTTCAATAAGAATAACCTTCTGGCCAGACTCGCCGGCGCGAAGCGCGGCCATTAACCCAGCCGGACCGCCGCCGATTACCGCTAAATCGTATTTCATAATTAAATCATTCGATAATTATTAATATAATTATTAATATGATTATTATATCTTAAGTCACAATAAATTAATAATTTGCCGGGCGTTTCCGAAGTGGTGTTCGTTCAAAATCTTCCCACTATAAATAAAAATACAGAACAACTTCTGTATTTTTATATTGGCACGGGATGAGGGAATCGAACCCCCGCTAGAAGTTTTGGAGACTCCTGTACTACCACTATACGAATCCCGCTTACTAAAATTTTATTATAAAGACGAAAACTTTATTATAAAGACGAATAATATTTTTAGCAATACTTAACAATACTTTAAACCGCGCGCTATTAATAAGTCTCTACCCAAACCTCGAAATAACCCTGAACGTGTAGACAGGCTGGACAAACTTTCGGCGGCTCCGTCCCCTCATAAATCGCCCCACAATTCAAACATTTCCATTTTCTCACCTCCGGTTTTTTAAAAACTTCGCCCTTTTCTAAATTAGCTAATAATTTACGATAACGCGCCTCATGCGCTTTTTCCACTTCGCCGATTTCCTTAAATAATTTAGCAATATCCGGATGTCCCTCTTCTAGAGCATCTTTTTCCATCATTGGATACATAGTCGTATTTTCGTAATTTTCACCGGCTACTGCCGCCTTAAGATTTTCCGCCAAATCCGAACTGATAATCCCTAACTGTTTGGCCCAAATCTTGGCATGTTCCTTTTCGTTTAAAGCGGTCTCCGTAAAAAAATTAGCGATCTGCTCATACCCGGCTTTACGAAAAACCGAAGCAAAATAATCATATTTATTACGAGCCATTGATTCGCCGGCAAAAGCCTCTTCTAAATTTTTTTTAGTTTTTACGCCTAACATAATTTTATTACTTCCCTAAAAATCTGCACTCTAATTTTTAGACAAGCCTTAAATTTATTTAACTGGTTTAAATACTTACCTTCTAATTTACTTACCGGCTAATTTACTTACCTACTAATCTCTAACTCCGGATCCGCGTTTATTTTTCCGGTCGCGGCGTCTCGTTCTCTAATAAATCACAGAACTCCATCTCATAAATATGAAACACAGTGACCGCCAAGGCAACTACGAGCGGACCAATGATAACGCCCCAAAAACCGAAAATAGCAATACCGCCTAAAATAGCAAATAACACAAAAATCGGATTAATCTCGGCCTTATCCTTAATCATGTAGGCAATAATAATATTATCAACCGTGCCAATTAATAAGAAGCCCCAAATTAGAATAAAAATTCCCTGCCAAATAGCGCCACTTAAAATATAATAAATACCTAGCGGAACATAAAATAACGCCGAACCAATATAAGGCAGAAACGATAGAACGCCGATAATGACTCCGGCCAGAAAGGCCGGAAAACCGATGATCGCGAAACCAAGGGCGCCAATCAAACCCTGAGAAACAGCGGCCACAAAAGTCGAAATGAAAGTCGTCCGACTAACAGTCTGAAATTTTTCAAACAGTTCGTGATTGTATCTTTCCGGTAAAGGCAAAAGATGTTTCAAGCGCTCTAACATTTCTTTCCCGTCGATAAAAAAGAAAAACATCGTTGCGATTATCAAAATTAAAGAAAAAATAAAATTAGTCGTTTCTTTTATCGCTACCGTCGCTAAAGCGATTAGCCAATCACTTAAATTTTTAAAAGTGTCTAACAGGGCGTTCTGCAAAGCGCCGCTTCGTAAATCGTAACCCTCGAAATAACGCAGTAATTTCGTCGGGATTACGCCTGATCGCAACCAACCATTCAGATCATTAGTACCAAAAAATTCTACGGCTTCGTTATAGGCGACCACTGATTGACTAGCGGCGTAAGCGACGATATTAATGGCGGGGATAATGACGATCACTAGTAATAATAAACACATTAGGCCGGCCGCTATTTTCCGGCGACCCTTTAATAATTTAGTAAAACGGGCGAAAAGACCGTAAAAAACCGAAGCCAAAATCGCGGCGACAAAAATTTCCGTCAAAAATGGTTTAAAAATCCAGTAACAGGCGATAATTACTAAAACCACCAAAATGAGAATAAAGGGTTTAGCTAAATTTTTAGGCATATAATTAAAGCCGACTACTCGGCTTATAATTAGTTGTTATTTAGTTTCTTTATGCGGCGTATTCTTTTTACAAAACTTACAATATTTAGATAGTTCTAAACGCTCTTTAATAATCTTTTTATTCTTGTGGGAATGGTGGGTGACTGTTTTACAAACCGTACACTCCATTTTAATCATGTTATCTTGCGACATAGTTTTATTAATTAATTTAATCGGATTCTTACGCTTAAACAATATAAAAAAAACAAATAAAAGTCAAATTTCTTGGCTTATTTAACTTATTTCTGACAATGCGCGCAGTAGTGCGTTCCCCGCCCGGCGAGCTTAACTTTTAAGATAGGGTGGCCGCAATGGCTACATTTCTTTTTCGCCCGACCATAAACCTTTAAATAACGAGAGAAATTCCCTGACCGACCGGCGGAATCGCGATAATCGCTAAAAGTCGTGCCGCGTTTAACGATCGCGAGCCTAATGATCCTTTGAATAGACTGCCAAAGTTTTTTAACTTCCCGCGCTGAAAGAGAAGAAGCTAAACGAGTTGGTAAAATCCGCGCGGCAAAAAGCGATTCATCAACATAAATATTGCCGAGCCCGGCAATTAGTTTCTGATCTAATAAAGCGGCCTTAATTTTTATTTTTTTATTCTTTAAAATATGCTGTAAAGTCGCCGCGGTAAAGGCGGGGGTTAACGGTTCCCGCCCGGAGTTACGGGCGATAAGATTATATAATTCTAACTTTGAACTTAATTTTTAATAACCAAAATTTACTTGTACTTTCAGGTCTTCACAGCAAAATA
>JAVHRV010000116.1:0-1602 GCA_036171815.1 Patescibacteria group bacterium | reverse complement strand
TCAATTATGTTTCAATGAGGTTATTTACGGTAAGGTAAAGTCTTTGAAAAATTATAAGGGAGAAGAAATTACTGAAGCGGGCCCTTCAACCCCGGCTAAAATTTTAGGTTTAAAGATTTCGCCGGCCGTCGGTGATATCTTAACGGTTGGTGAAGGCGAGAAAGTTAAAGTTAAAAAGATTAAAAGCGTTTCTAAGGCTAGTGATTTGGGCGCTCTAGCGAGTGATGACAACCCGGAGGATAAGACTCCGCGGGTTAATGTGATTATTAAGGCTGATTTTTTAGGTTCGGCGGAAGCAATTGAGGAGTCTTTATTAAAATTAAATTGTGATAAAGTAAAAGTAAGGATTATTAGTAAAGGTTTAGGTTATATTACGGAAGGTGACATTAAACGAGCGGAAGATTCCGGCGCTAAAGTTTTAGGTTTTAATGTCCGCATGTCTCCGGCGATTGAAAACTTAGTGCGCGAAAAGCAGGTGACGGTTAAAAATTATTCGATTATTTATGATTTAATTAAATTTGTTAAAGACGAGATGCAGCTTTTAGTTAAACCAGAGATTAATCGGATTGAATTGGGACGTTTAAAGGTTCTCGCTATTTTTCGGACGGAGACTAATAGTCAAATTGTCGGTGGTAAAGTTTTAGACGGGATAATTAAAAATAATAGTTTAATCGATGTAAAGCGCGGCGATAATTTTATTGTTTCGGGAAAATTAACCCGCTTACAGTCCGGCAAACAAGATGTCGAAACCGTCGAACAGGATATTGAAGCTGGTTTAAAATATGAGGGGAAGCCGGTGATTGAAGTCGGCGATATTTTAGCCGTTTACCGCGAAGAAAGAATCGTTGATAAACTTTAATATGTCTAAATTACCCAGAATCAACGAACTTATTTTAGAAGAATTAGCGGTTGTTATTAACCGGGAAGTTGGTATCCCTAATACTTTAATTACCGTCACTTATGTCGAGTGTAGTCCTGATTTAAAACAAGCAAAAGTCGGCATTTCCGTCTTGCCGGACGGTTTAGCGGGGACTGCTTTGCGTAAGCTTAATACGACGACCGGGCAGATTATTCCCTTATTGCGGTCCCGTTTAAAATTACGTAAATTACCGCATCTGATTTGGGAGTTTGACTCTACCGAAAGAGAGGCTCAGAAGATTGAAAAATTAATTGCGGAAGCGAACGAAAGTTAAAAATTATAGTAATTACTAGATCTTAGTCTAGGCTCTCTGGGAGGCTAGACTTTTTTGTTTTAGCAGGCTATAATAAGCGGTTATATATTTTATTAACCTATGAACTTATCAGACTTAAGCGCTAAATTTCAATTAGCCGGCGAAAAGATACGAGCCGCTAAGCAGATTCTTATTATCGGGCATACTTCGCCTGATGCAGACGCGATTGCTTCAATAGGAGCTATGATTGAGGTTGCTTCTAGCTTAGGCGTTCAATCGTATGCGTATGCTGATCGAAAAAGAGCGAATAACTATGATTATATTGCTCATGAAGAGTTAATTAAATCGGAACCACCCGATGATTTAAGGGTTTTTGATATTATTTTAGTTTTAGATTAAATAATACTATTTTTACATTTCATCAAGAACC
>JAVHRV010000115.1:0-1608 GCA_036171815.1 Patescibacteria group bacterium | reverse complement strand
GTCGGTGATTAAAACCGCGTCCGCTTCAACCGTTGTCACTCCGCCGGTTGTTCAACCTTCTCCGACTCCAACTCCGGTCAACACTTCCAATCAAGTAAAAAATATCGTCGCTGAAGCGGCGACTATCGCTGGAAGAAATGTCGAAGAAGTTTTAACGGCAGTCGGCGCCATACGCAACGTTAAAGCGGAAAATGCGGCCGCCGTTAAATATACGGCACAACTCGTTAGCGGCTTAAAAAATATTACTGCCGAAATTAAAGACGCAATTACTAACTTTGTAAATTATGGTACCCCATCGACCCTTAAATTAGGTGCTGGGGAACGCGCCGGAGTCGTTAGTTCCTATAAATCCGCGTATGGCAGAGTTCCGGCGACCGAAGCGGAATGGTCCGATGCGATTAAAATCGGCAACGGCCGCTGGCCGAGCGTTCTTAACGCCTCCGTCGAAGCCAAGGCTGCTCTTGAATTTAAGAAAGTCTATAAACGAACGCCTAATATGAGCAACGCTAATGATAATGCCGCTATTACGATAATCGCTTATGGTTTAAGACCGACCGCTCGCCATACCAACAGCGAAAAAGCGGCGATAAAAAGTTTTCGATATGTTTACGGCCATGAGCCGATTAATGCCTTGGCTTGGAATATCGTCCGCGCGATCGCTTATTCCGGTGCGAAGAGATAAATCGTAATTTAGAAATACATCTTTAATCTAATACATTTTTAATTTATTGAGTCAAAACTAAGTTAAAGCTAAGTTATAACCAAGAAGATATAAATTTTCCACATGAAACGGAGCTTAACGGCTCCGTTTTTGTGTCGCGTTTATGGCTCTATTCATCCACTCGGTACGTTCTCACCGTGTTCCCAATGTTTTCTATTGAATAAGTTCACATACATATTGGAATCAATTGGAGCCCAAAATGTATGCAAATAGGATTTAAATACCATAATTGTCCGGGATTTGGTAGATTATATAATTATGCCATTAAGCAAAATTATATGATTACCAAAGAAGCCGAGACTAGAATAAAGATATTAAAGTTTTGGCATGAATACGGATTGGAAGCGACTAAGTCCGCCTTCGGAGCCAAACAATCAACCCTGTATCTCTGGCAGAAAATACTGCAAGAAGGTGACGGCAAGATTGAATGTTTGAATCCCAAGAGCCAGGCTAGACACAACAAAAATAAACGGGAAATTAATCTAACGGTTTTGAAGGAGATTAGACGGCTACGATTAGAGGTCTGCCCCAATATGGGCAAGGCTAAGGTCAAAAAGTTCCTAGATAAGTTCTGTCGAAAGAATAATCTGCCGATATATTCCGAATCAAAGATCGGTCGGATAATTAAAGAGAAAAAGATTTATCATCACCGGCAGAAAATTGGCCATAACGGCGAAATTAAAATTATCAGTAAACAGAAAAAACTGAGGAAACCAAAGGGATTAATCGTTAATGAGCCTGGTGATTTAATCGAGGTTGATACGGTGGTCAGATTTGTTTCGGGACTGAAAAGATATATTGTCACCGCCGTCGATACCTTCGGTCGTCCCGCTTTCGCCTATACGTACAATAAGGCCGGCAGCGCTAACACCAGAGACTTCTTCCAG
>JAVHRV010000114.1:0-7862 GCA_036171815.1 Patescibacteria group bacterium | reverse complement strand
TTTTGCGTATTTTTATAATGGTCGAAGATTATTTCTCGGTGATTAACGATTTGCTGATTAGCACCGATGATATGACTAATAGATTGGAAATTGGTGGTAGGCTCATCAGGATGGCTGATGATCCTTTTAACCGTTAGCCAGACTAATAGGCTAACTTCTTCGCGGTTAAGGAGTTCATTATTTTTTGTGCAGCTAATTAGTTGGAAGTTGGGGAAACTATTAGCAATTTCCAAATAAACTTGTTCGGCTTTTTTTAGGTGTTCTAGACTATCTTCGTGGATATCATTAGTTTTGCCAATCCAGTCTTCACGGGCCCTTTCTTTAGCGAGACCCTGAGCAATAGTTGACTCGACATGAAGAATAATTGATAAATCCGGGCGGGGTATTTCAAAAATTTTATATTCTAAATCATATAACCAATTAAAGAAAACGCGGCGTTCTAAGGGGTTTTCTATTTTGCAGCCTTGGTGCCCCATATTGGCGCTAGTGTAGCGGTTAGCGAGAACTATTTTTCCCTCCGTTAGCCATTTACGGATTTGAAAACTAGCGTCGTAACGGTCGACGGCATAGAAAATCGAGGCTTTATAAGCGCTAATTTCGTCCGCGCGGCCGTATTTACCGGATAAATATTCTTCGATGATTCCCGCTGATTTCGTATTGTATTGAGGAAAATCGGCGATAGCAACGACGTGCCCGGCCGCCTCTAAGCGATTTTTGAGCAAGTTAAGCTGAGTAGTTTTGCCGCTACCGTCGGTGCCGTCGATGACGATAAATTTTCCCGGGAAACCGTTCATAATTTATTATTTAAATTTAACATGATTTGATCAAGCTGGCGGTATAAGTCGACCAGGGTTCCGTTGTTATCAACTTGGTATGACGCTTGATTCATGACGGCGGGAATTTGTTTTTCGGCCTCTTGTTCGCCGTCCGTCATAAATTGTTCTAGAGTTTTAGTAGCATCGCCGATGTTCTCGTTACGCGCTACTAACCGCTGATGGCGAATCTCAGTCCCCGCTTCGATACTGATTAGAAAAAAATTAGGAAAATTTTTTAATTTAATAATATCGTCAATTCGTCTGATTCCTTCGACAATGACAATGTCATGGGGATCGTTTTTAACGTCTTCGGCAATGACGCGCGCCATCGTATCACTGCCGAAACGGGTTCTTAAATCATAGGATAGCTCCTGGAGGTTTTTTCTAGTTATTGGTAAGTAGAGACGATTCAGGATATCTCGGAGCATGGTCGAAAATCGGTGGCTACTGGCTTGATATTTTTCTTCCAAATATTTTTTGCTAACCTCTTTTCCGCTCGCTATTAAACCCGTAAAGCCTAAGATAATTTTAGCCATATTAGTATTGCACCTGATAGCGGAGCATCAAGGTATTTTCATTTAAATTTTTAACTTCTAATAATTTTAAATTAGCGTCCAAGTCGCGATTGAAAAGAGACAGACCGCTACCGAATATTTTTGGTTCAATTGTTAGGATAATTTCCGTGATTAATTTTTTTTCTAGAAATAAAGAGTTAAGAAAAGAGCCGCCGCCTAAAAGAGCTGATTTATAACCCAGGGTTTCCAGCTCTTTTAAGACTTTTTCTGGCTCGCCTTTGACCCATTTTACTCCGGCCACCGCTGGTTGATTTTCGTTTTCCGAAAAGACGACGTTTAAGCGATTTTTTAAGGGCGCCGGGAAAGTCTTAAAAGTATTTTCTCCCATCATTATTACGCCGTGTGCTTTCGATATTTCGACGAATAATTTTTTGTCTTCTAGGCTAGTCCAATCCGCAAACTGGGTTTTGTCTTTAGCGATTTTTCCGTCGACAGTGATCGCCATCATCATGGTTACGGGGATCATGAGCGTATTATTAAAATAATTAAATAATTTATAATTTAAATAGCAATGGGTGCTTTAATACCCGGCGCCGGGTCATAGCCCTCGAGAGTAAAATCCTCATATTGAAAACAGAAAATATCTTTAACTTGAGGGTTGATGAGCATTTTCGGCAGGGATTTCGGTTCGCGCGTTAGTTGTAATTTTACTTGGTCTAAATGATTATTGTAAATATGGAGATCGCCGAAAGTATGGATAAATTCTCCGAGCTTGAGGTCGCAGACGGACGCCATCATCATTGTCAGCAGGGAGTAAGAGGCGATATTAAAGGGAACGCCTAAAAACAAATCAGCGCTTCGTTGGTATAATTGACAGGAAAGTTTATTATCATGAGAAACATAAAATTGAAAAATAGTATGGCAGGGAGGCGGCGCCGTTTTTCGGCCGCCGATAAGTTGACGTAAATCACCGACGTTCCAACCGCTGACGATTATCCGCCGCGAAGTCGGATTAGTTTTCAATTGGTCCACGACGGCGGCAATT
Organism: Patescibacteria group bacterium; assembly: GCA_036171815.1. Taxonomy (GTDB): domain Bacteria; phylum Patescibacteriota; class Patescibacteriia; order Patescibacteriales; family UBA12465; genus UBA12465. Next base: position 5,487 of record JAVHRV010000114.1, on the reverse strand, counting down.
TGGTTGATTTTGGTACCATCTTGAGCTTCCCAGGCCGTCCATTGTTTGCCATAAATTGGACCGAGCTCGCCGTTTTCATCCGCCCATTCATCCCAAATACTGACGCCATTTTCGTTGAGATATTTGATGTTAGTATCACTCTTTAAGAACCACAGTAATTCGTAGATAATGGATTTTAGATGAACTTTTTTAGTCGTTAGGAGGGGAAACCCTTGGCTGAGATCATAACGGGTTTGGCGGCCAAAGACACTAATTGTACCAGTGCCGGTTCGATCGTCTTTGCCTTGGCCGTTTTCTAAAACATCTTGTAAGAGATGAAGATATTGTTTCATATTTTTGCTGGATATTTTAGAAATTTATTTTAAGTATATTTCGAGCGGTTGTTTTTGGATTTTTTGGTGAAATTGTCGGGAAAGCCCTTTTCGGCCAGCTACTTAATTACTTCATGATTATTTCATGTCGGCGTATTCGGTCATCTTACCATCTAATAAAATATATTCAATACCAGTTTCCTGAAAGATTTCTTTACTCCTCTTGCCGGCGTGATAATCTTGAGCACAGACTATTCGCTTCAGGCCAGCATTAATAATCATTTTTGCACAGGTGTAGCAAGGAGTCATTTTACAGTAAAGGGTTCCTCCTTCAAGGATTGTTCCCATCCGGGCGGCTTCGCAAATAGCATTTTGTTCGGCGTGAGTCGTTCGAATACAATGGCGACTGGTTGTTCCGTCTTCGTTAGTCACGGTATGCATTTCGTGCCCGGCATCGTCACAATGGACTGAACCGACGGGTGATCCGGCGTAACCGGTCGCAATAATTCGTTTGTTTCTAGTAATGACGCACCCGCCTCGGAAACGATCACAAGTACCGCGCGTTCCAACTATCTCTACGATCTTCATAAAATATTCATCCCAAGATGGACGTTGATATTTTTGGGGAGTTGGTTCGTTTATTTCAGTCATAAAATTAAGTCAGCCTTAATTAGTTAGCTGATTTTTATTAGTTTTGAGTAGCTAGGTTTCGTTTCTAGTTTTGGAGCTCAATTCTACCTTTATTCTAGTATATTATTTAAATAAAATAAATCTTGACAGATGATATTTTATGTTCTCTACGACCTTTTAAAAAACTGAAAAAGGAGTTAGACTGTATTTATAATTTAGTTGATTAAACTGGCTGGTAATAATGATAGTATGTTCTTAGAATATATTAATAATTAAGCTAATAATAAAGAGATTTATTTAAGGGTTAAGGTTTCTCCCGGTTCGGGTAAGACGGAATTTTTGAAAGTTATGACCGATGGTACCCTTAAAATAGCCGTTGCGGCTGCTCCGGAGAAAGGTAAGGCCAATCAGGCGCTCATTGCGTTTATAGCGACGGAAATGGGTTTGCGTAAATATCAGGTCAAGATTATTAGCGGCGTAGCGGAAAGATTAAAACTAATTAAAGTCAGTCGTTAGTTCGCTCTATGGATTTATCAATTATTATTGTTTCCTGGAAAGTCAAAGAGAAGTTGAGACACAATTTAAGCGCCCTATTTCAATCAAGGGGCGATTTTAATTTTGAAGTTTATGTGGTTGATAATAATTCTAATGATGGTAGTGTAGAAATGCTTAAGTCAGAATTTCCGGCGGTACACTTAATTATCAACTCGGAAAATTTAGGCTTTGCTCGCGCCAATAATCAAGCGATGAAACGAGCGACTGGGGAATTTATTCTACTGCTTAATCCGGATATGCAAGTTCGGCCGGATACTTTAGTTAATAGCTTGACTTGGGCTAAGAATAATCCTCAGGCGACGGTGACGGGCTGTCGGCTGTTGAATGAACAGGGAGAGACAATTAAACAAGCTCGACGTTTTCCGAAGTTTTTTGATCAGTTAATGGTTGTTTTAAAAATTCCGCATTTTTTTCCAGCGGTGATTAATAAATATTTATATATTAATTTTGATTATGACTCGGCCGCTAAAGTCGATTCAATTAGAGGATCATATTTTTTAATTAATGGTCGCCGTTATCAGGCTTTAAGCGGCTTGAGTCGGCCGTTTTTAGACGAGCGTTATTTTATTTGGTTCGAAGAGGTTGATTTTTGCCGCCAGGTTTATTCTTTCGGCGGTGAAGTTTGGTACACGCCAAGCGCCCAGTGTTTAGATTATGTAGGGCAGAGCTTTAAACAGATTAAACTTAGTCAGGGACAAGAATATTTTAGTGATTCAATGTTAAAATATTTCCAGAAATGGGGAAAAAAGTGGGAATATCTGGTTTTAAAAATAGCTTGGGGACTAGTAAAATTTTTTGTTTAATTAAAAATTGTTAGAGATTTTTTTAAGGTTTTTATTATTTTTATGTCAACTAAAGTCGGAATTGTCTTAGTTAATTATAAAGATTACGCCGCTAAATTTTTAAGCGCCTGTCGCGATTCTTTACGGGCGCAAGATTATCCGGCGGCGCTAACGAAGATTTATATAGTTGATAACGCGTCGAGCGCTAGCTCGCTTAATTATTTACGGGAAAATTATCCGGAGGCGATCCTTTTACCGCGTTTTGACGGAAATTATACGGCGGCCAATAATTTAGGGTTTAAGGAAGCGGCCAGCGATTCTTGTAATTATATCGTGACTGTTAATATGGATACGGAGATGGCGCCGCAATGGTTGTCCGAACTTGTTAGGGCCTTAGATCTTAATCCTTCAGCCGGGATGGCCCAATCTAAAATTTTACTTTACCCAAAAACGGAAATTGATCAGAGCCAGCCGCGTCTTAATAGTTTAGGTAATATTATTCATTTTTTAGGTTTCGGTTTTACTTCACATTATCAGGAAGCGGATCGCCCGATTAGTGGTTACCCAGAAATTAAAGGTTATGCGAGCGGCTGTTCTTTTATTATTCGGCGAGAACTTTTTGAAAAAGTTGGCGGTTATAATGAAGAATTTTACATGTATCATGATGACATTGAGCTTAGTCTCAAAGTCCGCCTCGCCGGTTATCAGATAATTCTAGCGCCTCAGTCCGTCATTTATCATAAATATGAATTTTCGCGGAGCGTGGGCATGCTTTATTACATGGAACGTAATCGCTATCTTTTGCTTCTATGTTTTTATCCGCCTTATTTATTATTTTTGCTCGCTGGGCCGCTCTTTATCATGGATTGTGGACTAATTTTTTACGCGCTTATATCCGGCTGGGCAAAAACAGAAATTAAAGTTTATCTTTATTTTTTTCAACCGTCGACCTATACTTTAATTAATGTAGCGCGTCAACGTATAAAGCAATTGAGCGTGGTTAAATTTAGGAACTTAGCCCAGGATTTCAGCGGTCGGTTAGAATTTTTAGAAATCGATAATCCGCTTTTACGTTACGGCGTTAACCCCGCCCTAGATTTATACTGGAAAATTATCAAACGTTTTATTTAAATCAAGTCAAAATTTTCACTATGGATTTATCGATTATTATTTTAAATTATCAGTCTAAACTCAAGCTGTTTAATTGTTTAAAATCTATTAACCTCGATCAGCTACCGGCGCTCAGTTATGAAATTATTGTAGTTGATAACAATTCGGGCGATGATTTGAGCGCTTTAGCGCTTGACTACCCGGCGGTTAAATTAATAATGAGCCCTAAAAATCTAGGGATGGGCGGCGGGAACAATCTCGGTATCGCCGCGGCGCACGGCGAATTTATTTTAGTCCTTAATCCCGATACCGTTGTTAAAGATCGGGCGATTTTTACCTTGTTAGAGTATTTGCGGGGACACCAGGACGTTGGCCTAGTTGGCCCGAAGACTTTGTCAGCGGACGGCTCTCTGCAACAAACTTGTTTACGTTGGCCGCAGTTTCTTTTACCTTTTTGGCGCCGGACTTTTCTTGGTAGTTTTTTCCAAGCGGCGCAAGATAATTTTACAATGCAAAGTTTTGATCATCAGTCGACTATCGCCGTCGATTGGCTGATGGGGTCTTGTCTACTGTTTAAACGGGAGATTACTCTTTCGACCGGCCAGATTTTTCGGCCGATTTTTGATGAACGCTATTTTATGTATTTCGAAGATACTGATTTAGCGCGACAGTTCCGAGCGAAAAATTTAGTGGTGGTTTATAATTCAGCCGCTTTAATTATTCATGATCACGCCCGGGGGAGCGCTAAATATCCTTGGTATTTAGCAATCTTTTTAAGCCCTTTAGCGCGGCATCATATTAGTTCTTGGTTAAAATATTTTTGGAAATGGGGGCTCAAGAATCCCTCGCCTTTTAATAAAATATAAATATTATGAAAAAAATAAAAAAAGCTATTTTTCCGGTCGCCGGCTTTGGTACCCGTTTCTTACCCGCTACAAAAGCCCAGCCGAAAGAGATGTTGATGGTGATTGATAAGCCGGTTATTCAATATTTAGTTGAAGAAGTCGTTAAAGCCGGTATTGAAGAAGTAATTTTTGTCACCGGTCGTGGCAAGCGGGCGATTGAAGATCACTTTGACTACTCCTTCGAATTAGAAAAAACTTTAGTGGAAAAAAATAAGCTTGATCAACTTAAAAAAGTTAAAGCGATTGAAAATTTAGCGCGCTTTTCTTATGTCCGTCAGCCGATTCCGCTTGGTGACGGACACGCGATAAATTGTGCCGCTCATTTAGTCGGCGAGGATGAACCGGTTTTAATTATGTTTGGAGATACTTTATACGACGCGGCCGTGCCGCCGGTTAATCAAGTAATTCAGACTTATGAAAAATACGGTCAGTCAGTCATCGGGTTATCCGAAGTAGCTCATTCCGAAGTTAATAAATTTGGAGTGATTGATGGCCTTGATCTAGGTGGCGGTAACTATAAAATTAAGAGATTCGTGGAAAAACCTAGTCTCAAAGACGCTCCTTCTAATTTAGCGGCGGTCGGTATTTATGTGATTACGCCTGAGGTTTTTAAAGTCCTCAAGCGGATGAAGAGTGGTAAGTCCGGCGAGATCCGTTTAGCCGACGCTTTTGACGAGATGCTAGGTAAGGGGCGCCCGGTTTATGGGAAGAAAATTACCGGCGAGTGGTTAGATACCGGCAATAAATTTAATTTTTTAAAAGCGAGTATTAAATTTGGCCTGAAAGATCAAGAGATCGGTCAGGATTTACAAAATTTAATCGATCAGTTAGCTAGCCGTCAGTAATTTTATTGCAGACGTAATTTGTAGACCCCGGCTTGTTGGTCGATCTTGGCCCAAAAATATAAAGTATTATTTTTTTGATCGATGACGGGAGAAACGACTGTTTCGTTGGGAAAAATTTTAGTGCTTATTCCAATTTGGAGATCATAAGCATATAGACCGCTGCGACTAGTGTAGATTAAATAATTATTATTTTTATTATAAACGAGAGTCTGAATTTCTTCGCCTAAGCGGGTGAGTAAAGATTGATTGTTATTTTCTAAATCGACTAAATAAATTTCCCAATTATTATTATAGAACAGATGGCTTTTATCTATCCACTGCCAACTAATGGCCTTGTTTAAAGTCTTGG
>JAVHRV010000113.1:0-7868 GCA_036171815.1 Patescibacteria group bacterium | reverse complement strand
ATAAAATATTATTACGCAAATCTCCGGCTTTCCAAATTTGAGTTAATTTATCAAACATATTATGACTGGATTTGACTCTTAAGACTCTCACTCATCTTTATTCTTTCAAATTTAACCTTAACCGTCAACTTTTCTTTACCCAATATTTTAATGGCGCGGGAAGACGAAGAAACTAAATTCTTAGCAAATAAAACCGCCGGCGTCACTAGTTCCCCATCTTTAAAATTCTGATTGATAACTTTAACGCTCAGCACTTGATTTTTAGGATTCAAAGAACGGAAGCCCCGTGATTTCGGAATTTGTAATAACTGTTTTTTAAGGCCTAAGCGCTTTAAACCAGACACGCCGGAACGCGACTTCTGACCCTTTAAACCGCGCGTACTATAAGTACCGTGGCCAGAGGCATTACCGCGACCAACTCTTTTACGTTTCTTAGCTCGGCCCGAAGCCTGAGAAATAGTGTTGAGTGATAACATATTTTTATTTTTTAATCTCTAAGGAAGCCTCCGTCGATACTTCTTTTAAAACTTCTTTTTCAACTTTAACCGCTTTAGTCTCGGCGTGACGCAGGCTGCGTAGCGCTTCAATCGTACAACGGGCATTATTGATCTTATTTTTTGAACCTAGAGTTTTACTAGTAACATTTTTAACCCCCGCTAATTCTAAAATAACCCGCGCGACCCCGCCAGCGATAACGCCGCGTCCTTTTTTCGCCGGTTTAAAAATAATCTTCGCCGCCCCCATTTTATAGGTCACCATATGGGGAATCGTCTCATTGACTAAAGTAACATTTACCATATCTTTTTTCGCCCGATTGACCGCTTTATTGACCGCCATAGTAACATCAGCGCCTTTACCTAAACCGACGCCGACATTGCCTTTTTTATCGCCTAAAGCGACACAAGCCCGGAAATTCATTCTTTTGCCACCGGCCATAACCCGCGTCACTCTCGCTATTTCTAAAATACGCTGTTCCATATCATCCTTAGGGCGATCGTCACGATTAAAATTTCGACCGCGGCCGCCTTGGCTCCCTTGGCCACGCTTATCTTTATTACCGTATAAATCTTTAGCGACAGTGGCGGCGGCGCCCAATTTAGCGTTAGTCGTCGGCGAGGCTATTTTATTTTTTTTATCTTCGGGCATATTTCTGTAAATTATATATATTCACAAATTAAAAATTAAACTGGTTAAAATTCTAAACCGCCGGCGCGCGCGCCGTCAGCTGCCGATTTAACCCGACCATGATATTTATAGGCACCCCGATCAAAAACTACTTTGGCAATCTTTTTATCTTTAGCTTTCTGCGCAATCAATTGTCCTAGCGCTTGGCTAGATTCTAATTTATTTTTAGAATTTTTTATTTCTTTCATGCTAGCGCTCGCCAAAGTCTGGCCGTTTAAATCATCAACTAATTGAAGGAACATTCCCTTATTAGATCGAAAAACGCTCAGACGAGGCCGACGAGCTGTCCCAGAAATCTTAGCGCGCACCCGTCCATGACGGCGAGCTTCTCTTTGTGTTTTTTCTTTTATTTTATCCATATAATCATTAATTTATTGCTAATCTAATGAGGCTTATTTACCTTTAGCGGCCGCTTTACCGGCTTTACGTCTCACAACTTCATCGGAATATTTAATCCCTTTCCCTTTATAAGGTTCCGGTTTACGTATTTTCCGAATCTGCGCCGCTACTTCTCCTAAAAGGCAATTATCAATTCCTTCTAAGGTTATAACGTTAGTCGCTACGCTGGCGCTAATGCCCGTTGGCAATTTAAATTCGACGGGATGCGAAAAGCCTAGACTCATATTCAGTTGATTACCACTGACGGCCGCTCGATAACCGACTCCGTTTATTTCTAACTTTTTAACAAAACCAACACTCACTCCCTGCACCGCGTTTTTAATCAAACTCCAAGTTAAGCCCCAGATAGCGCTGTTATTTTTAGCCGTTTTATCGCATGGAATAACCTGAATTTCATTATTTTCAATCTTAACGCCCATGAGCGGATTCAAACTTAAATTAAGCTGCCCCTTCGGACCCTTAAAACTAAGCTTATCGAGCGTCAAGCTAACTTGAGTTGAGGCGTCAAATTTAATTGGCAATTTTCCTAGACGTGACATAAATATATAAACAAGTATTTAATTAAAATATTTCACCGATTACTTCACCACCGATTTTCTGTTTCTTGGCTTCTTTATTAGTTAACAAACCTTGAGAAGTAGAGATAATCGCCATGCCGAAATTATTCAACACCGTCGGAATCTCATCCTTAGAAACATAAATTTTCAGGCCCGGTCGACTTACTCTTTGAATTGAGCTTATTTGCGGTTTACCATTCTTACGATATTTAAGCTCAAGTTTTAACTCATCAAAACTACTATGTCGACCATTTAAACCACCCGGCACGAGCGTCGCCCTCTTCAACCAGCCTTCCGTCTCCAAAATCTTAGCGATTTCGTATTTTAATTTGCTGAATGGCAAAACGAGCTCCGTTTTTTTAACAGCGGAAGCGTTTCTAATTCTTGTAAACATGTCTGCGATGGGATCCATCATATAAATTGAAATTTAAAAAGTTGAAAATTACCAGCTAGATTTTCTAATGCCTGGTAAATCGCCATTATCGGCTAATTCACGAAAACAAATACGGCACAGCTTAAAATCTCGAATAAAGCCATGATTACGACCACAGCGCCAACAACGATTAATGCTGCGGGTAGAAAATTTCGGCTTTCGACTGGCCTTAACGATTAATGCGGTTCTTGCCATAATATTTAAATTATTTACTGTCTTTTTTAAAAGGAAAACCCAAGAGGCGGAATAGTTCTAAACCTGATTCGCGATCTTTAGCGTCAGTCGCTAGACATACTTCTAAGCCATAAATATTATTAATCTCTTCAACCTTAACTTCCGAAAATGAGGTGCAATCCTTGAAACCAACTGTTAAATTACCATTAGCATCAACCGCTTTTTCGCTAATCCCACGAAAATCACGCACTCGGGGAAAAGTAATATTGACCAATTTATCGGTGAAATCATACATTCGCGTCCCTCGTAAAGTTACCTTTGCACCAATCACTAAGCCTTCTCTGATTTTAAAAGCAGAAATAGATTTTTTCGCTGTCGTAAAAACCGGTTTCTGACCAGAAATTTTGATTAAACCCTTTTCGACATCGGCGATAAATTCTTTTTCTTTTAAGTGATGACCAAAACCAATATTCAAGACAACTTTGGTCAAACGCGGCACGAGCATGCTATTTTTAAAACCAAACTTCTCCTGCATTTTTGGCACTATCTGTTTTTGATATTTTTCTTTTAATCTCATAAGATTAATCAATTATTTCCTTACATTTCTGGCAACTTCTCATTTTTTTAGCTTTTTGGTTAGCGCCACTAACAATTTTAGAAGCGATCCGAGTCGCCCGACCGCATTTCGGACAAATAAGCGCTAGATTAGAAATACTGATGAAAGCGGGAAATTCAATCCTCTGCCCTTTTTCGCCATTACGACGAGGACGCAGATGTTTAATTAATAAATTTAAGCCTTCAACGCTCGCTCTATTTTCTTCGGGCAAGACCTGCAAAACCTTACCGGTTTTCCCCTTGTCTTTACCGGCTAAAATTTTTACATTGTCATTCTTTTTTATATTCATATGATTGGCAAGTCACAAAAAAATTTTATAAAACTTCAGGCGCTAAAGAAGCGATTTTTATAAACCCGGCTTTTCTTACTTCTCGCGCAACCGGTCCAAAGATACGGGTTCCTTTCGGCTCCTTTTTTTCGGCATCATTAATAATCACGCAAGCATTATCATCAAAACGAACATAGGAGCCATCCGCGCGACGAATCTCTTTCTTAGTTCGAACAATAACCGCTTTAACCACATCACTTTTTTTAACCGCGGCGTGAGGAACAGCCGATTTAACCGTGACAACTATAATATCACCAACGTGGCCATAACGACATTTATAACCGCCTAAAACTCGAATACACTGCGCTTCCTTAGCACCAGAGTTATCAGCCACTTTTAAATAGGTTTGTACTTGCACCATATAATTATTTTTTTATTACCCGCCATCTTTTATCGCGACTTAGGGGCCGGCATTCCACAAAGGTCACCTTATCACCAGTCTTATAACTGTTAGCTTCATCATGCACTTTATATTTCTTGCTAACCGTATAACGTTTATGATATTTCGGATGTTTCTTAACTGACTCAACTTTAACCACGATCGTTTTATCATTCTTATCACTAACCACTACGCCAATAAACTTGCGCTGGATAAGTTGAGCGGCTGGTAGCGCGGCGGTCTCTTCGGTTTTTATTTTTTTAGATTTCGCAGTGGCCATATTTATTTTTGCTTATTGATTAAGGTTAAAATCTGAGCGATTAACTGCTTAATACTTCTAATTTCTCGGATATTCTTCAATTGCTTATTAGAATCCTTAAAACGTAAATCCCGTAATTTTTCACGATTCAGATTTAATAATTTCTGCAATTCTGCGACGGTTTTGATTTTTAATTCTTTAAAATCCATATAATTTAAAACATTTATTCCTTACTGATAAACTGGCATTTAATCGGCAATTTATAAGCCGCTAACTCCATGGCTTTCTTAGCAGTTTCTTTAGTAATCCCTTCCATTTCAAACATAATCATCCCCGGTTTAATAATCGCCACATAATGGTCAACCGCTCCCTTTCCTTTACCCATCGGGATCTCGCCGCCGTGCGCGGTCACTGGCTTGTCCGGAAAAATTCTAATCCAAAGCTGTCCGCCTTTTTTAACATATTGAGTCATGACACGACGCGCTGATTCTATCTGACGAGAAGTCACCCAACAAGCCGTTAAACTCTTTAAACCGTAGCTACCAAAACTAATATTTAAATGACGGCTGGCTTTACCGCCGCGGCGTCGCTTTTGGTCTTTTCTCCATTTAGTTTTCTTGGGCATTAACATATTTTTTCTAACTATTGTTTATTTTATTCAGCGATAACTTCGCCTTTAACATCTTTTTCCTTTTCAAAAACTTCTCCTTTATAAATCCAGACTTTAATACCAATCGCGCCGTAAGTCGTATGCGCCGCTCCTCGCGCATAGTCAATATCCGCTCGTAAAGTCTGAAGCGGTACTTTACCCCAAACTAATTTTTCCGTGCGGGCAATTTCCGCGCCATTCAAACGTCCGGCGACCACTGTTTTCGCTCCTAACGCTCCGGCTCGTTCAATTTTACCTAAAGCTTGCTTCATTATTTTCCGGAAAGGCATTCTCTTTTCAATATCTAAAATCATGCCCTGGACAGTAATTTGCGCGCTCAAATTAGGGCGACTAACTTCTTTAATATTTAAATTAATTTCTCCTAAACACAGACTCTTTAAAAATTTAGTATGTAACTTCTTCTTGAGTTCTTCGGCCCCATTACCGCCGCGACCAATAATCAAACCGGGTTTAGCCGTGGTAACATTTATTTCTATCTTACCGATACTACGGATAATTTCCACCTTATCAATTCCCGCTTCTTTAAATTCTTTAATTAAATATTTGCGGACACCGATATCCTGCTTGATATTTTTGATATACTTATCCCCCTTATCAAACCATAAAGACGGCCAAGTCTTGGTGATACCCATGCGCAGAATTTTCGGATTTACTTTTTTACCCATATAATTTATTAATAATTACCTTAGCTTATCCGGCTTTACGACGGAACATTTTTGTCTTCTCGCCCGCCGATCTCTTAACTTTTTCTTTATCCGCCTTAGCTTTAGCTTTCGACATAGCGTTTTCACCCTCTTTGGCTAATTTTTCTAATTTAACCGGATCAGCGACTTTAAGGACTTTTTTCTCCGCCTTACCGGTCTCTTTTATTTCCGCTAAAACTAAACTGATATGACAACCCCGTTTTCTAATTGAAGTCGCCCGACCATGCGCCCGCGGCATCCAACGCTTTAACATTACTCCCTCGTCAGAACGTATTTCTTTAATATATAAATTACTAGCTTCTAAATTATAAGTATTTTGAGCATTAGCAATAGCCGACTTGATCAGTTTAGCAATTGGCACGGCCGCTAATTTATTAATAAATTTTAATTGATCCAAAGCCTTATCGACCGACATTTGACGGACGACATCAATCACTAGGCGGGCTTTCCGCGGAGACATTCTTAAATGTTTTAAACTGGCTTTAACTTCCATATAATAAAATATTAATTATTTCTTAGCCGCCGCTGCCTGCGATTTAGCAATTTTTCCACCATGGCCTAAAAATTTACGGGTCGCCGAAAATTCGCCTAAACGATGGCCAACCATATTTTCTACAATATAAACTGGCACATGAGTCTTACCATTATGAACGCCAAAGGTTAAACCAACCATTTCTGGAGTTATAGAACAGGCGCGATCCCATACTTTAATAATCGTCTTATCGCCCGGCTTTAAATTTTTTACTCTGTTTAACAGGCGCAAATTAATATAAGGCCCTTTTTTTAAACTTCTGGACATAAAATTATTTAATTTACTTGCGCTTAGCTCGTCTCTTAATTATTAACCGATCCGAATGTCTTTTCTTTCTAGTCTTAACCCCTAAAGCGGGCTTACCCCAGATAGTTTTAGGATGGCGCAAACCAATCGGCTGTTTGCCTTCACCACCACCGTGTGGATGATCAACCGGATTCATAGCTGTACCGCGAACAGTCGGACGAATTCCTAAATGACGACTGCGACCAGCTTTACCTAGCGAAATATGGCGGTGATCAGGATTACTAGCCCGACCAACTGTGCATAAACATTCTTTTTTAACTTGACGAATTTCGCCTGAAGGCATCTTCAACTGAGCATATTTTCCTTCAATACCCATTACAAAAACGACATTACCCGCTCCCCGAGCGATCTTCGCTCCTTGACCCGGCTCTAATTCTACGCAATGAACTGGTAAACCGGCGGGAATAAACTGCAAAGGCAAAGCATTGCCATTTTTAATTTCAATTAATTCATGAGAACTCGTTACTTGATCGCCGACTTTTAAATCAGCCGGAGCAATAATATAACGTTTAGCCCCGTCCGCATAATTTAATAAAGCTAAACGAGCACCACGGTTCGGATCATACTCAATTGTCGCTACTGTGGCCGGGACGTTAAATTTATCCCGTTTAAAATCAATCAAACGGACATAGCGTTTAGCGCCACCACCACGATGACGAACAGTAATTTTCCCCTGGCAATTACGACCACCTTTTCTTTTTTTAATTACTACTAAATTTTTGGCCGGAGAGAATTGAGTCAAATCTTTAAAATCATCAAAAGTCGCTTCACGGCGCCCAGGAGTATTCGCTTTTACTTTTTTAATACCCATATCAATTAAATAAAAAAATGTAAATTAATATACCGTTATTAATAATTAAACTCCTTCGTAAATCTTAATCGTTTCTCCTTTAGCTAAAGTGATAATCGCCTTACGCCAACTACTTCTTTGTCCCTTAATCTTACCGCGCACTACTTTTTTCCCCAAAACATTAATTAGGTTAACTTTCAGCGGCTTGACTTGATATAAAGCTTCAATCGCTTTAGCAATTTCTATTTTATTGGCTTTATCAGAAACAATAAAGATATATTTATTCTCCGCGCTTAAATTAGTCGCTTTCTCGGTAATGAGCGGACTAATCAAAATACGAGTGGCAGCAACTACCTTAGCGCCAACCGTCGCATGCTCCGCCGATTTTTTAACCGGAGTTGTATCGCTAGTATATAAATCTTGCATGCTCGCCGTTTCTTTCTTGACTTCTTTAAGCGGCGTTTTAGCAGTAGTCTTATCTTTCGCCCCGGCCTTAGGAGGAATCTGACCAGTCTTTTTGTTTCCGAATAATTCCA
>JAVHRV010000112.1:0-7899 GCA_036171815.1 Patescibacteria group bacterium | reverse complement strand
TGTGATAATTGCCGAGGGATTACCGCTGGCAAAAATTTGGATGTGATAGAAATAGACGCCGCCAGCAATACCGGAGTTGATAATGTCCGTGAGAACATTATTGCTTTTTCTCGTTTGGCGCCGGCCCAAGCGAAATTTAAGGTCTTTATCATCGATGAAGTTCACATGCTGTCGATTTCCGCTTTTAACGCTCTTTTAAAAATAATTGAAGAGCCACCCGTTTATGTTATTTTTATTTTATGCACTACGGAAATACAGCGAGTCCCTAGTACTGTTATTTCTCGTTGTGAGCGTTTTGATTTTAAACGGATTAGCGTTAAAGACGTGGTTAAGAAATTATCTTATATTGCTGGTCAGGAGAAGATTGATATTGCTCCGGAAATTTTAGAGTCGGTGGCTCGTCGTTCCGGTGGTCATTTAAGAGATGCGGAAAGCCTGTTGGGTCAGATATTTTCTTTGGGCGGTAAAAAGATCACTAGTGAGCAAGCCGAATTAGTCGTGCCTAATTATAATAGTAATGATGCTCTGAGTTTGATAGATTTTCTCGGTCATAAAGATGCCGCTAAGGGATTAGCTTTAGTTAATAATTTAGTGGATAGCGGAGTGAACATGAAAATATTGGGGGGCGAGATTGTGAGTCTCTTAAGGAAAATAATGTTAGAGAAGTTAAACCCGGAATTAATTGATAGTTTAGGTTTGGATTTAGGAGAAAGCTTGGAAAAACGTTTACGTTTAGTGACTTCTTATTTAAGTTGGGAGCAAATTTTAATTTTTACTCGTCGTTTTCTAGATATTTCTTTAGATAATCGAGCGGCGGCCATTCCGCAGCTACCGCTAGAAATCGCTATAGTAGAGTTATGCCTTAGTCCAGTTAAACCGCTAAAATCTGACGGCGGTTCAACTACTTTTTCGTCCAGTCGCGATTCTCGATCTTCCAGCAGCCCCCAATCTTCTAGTAGTTCTCAATCGGCGTTAGGGAAGAAACCAGGCGAGGAAAGGCGATCTGATAATCAGCCGGTGTTAGTAAAAATAAATAATTTGGCGGCGAGTGCCGTGAGAGAAAAGTGGCCGGAATTTTTATTGAAGATTAAAAAATATAACCATTCTTTGTCTTTTATTATGCAAAATTGTGAGCCGGGCGAAATAAGCGACAGTAGTTTAGGTTTAGTGTTTAAATATAAATTTCATCAAGATCGAATTAATGATCCGAGTATTAAAAAAATGGTAGAGGAGGCTTTAGCGGAAACTTTTCAGGCCTCTTTAAGTTTCCATTCGTTAATTGATGAAAATTTAGAAATTAAACGCGAGACCAGCGAGCCGGAAATTGTTAAGCGCGCTAGCGTGACGGCCGTCCCTGATAAATCAACGTTTTCTAATCAGACAGTCGAAACTGATTCAGCTATTTCAAAATCGAATAATAATTTGCCGGGGGCTCTACTGGGCGATCTTTTGAAGACTTTTGGTGGGGAAATAATTAATTAATTTATTTTTAAAGCCTAATACTTATGTTGGATATTAAATTAATTAGGGAAAATTTAGTCGAAGTAAAGGCCGCTTTATTAAAAAGAATGTTGCCGGAAAAATTAGACCTAGAAAAAATTATTAGCCTTGACGATGAGCGGCGGGTTTTAATTAAGTCTCTAGAAGAATCTAAGGCCGAGCGTAACCGATATTCTAAGACTAAACCGACCCCCGATATCATTGGACGAATGAAATCTCTCGGCGAAAAAATAAAAAGGGAAGAGAAATTGCTAGCTGACTTAGAGGCGGATTTGCACGAGCGCCTGATTGAACTGCCTAATATTCCGGCGCCTGATGTTTTGTCTGGCGGTAAGGAAAATAATGAAGTAATTTCTACTTTTGGCAAAGAGCCTAAATTTAATTTTATCCTTAAAGACCACGTGGCGCTAGCGACTTCTCTGGGGTTAATTGATTATGATCGAGCGGTTAAAATGTCCGGCACGGGTTTTTGGTGTTATAAAGGTTTAGGCGCTCTTTTGGAGTGGGCGTTATTATCTTATTTTATTGATTTTCATGTTAAAAATAATTATCAATTTTTAATACCGCCGTTTTTACTAACCGAAAAGTCGGCTTATACTTCTGGACACCTGCCGAAATTTCGTGATGATTTATTTTGGACACAAGATAATTTATGTTTGAACGCGACGAGCGAAATGATGCTTGGTAATTATCACCGGGAAGAGATTTTAAATTTAGCGGAATTGCCTCTGAAATATTTTGCTTATTCACCATGTTTTCGGCGCGAGGCCGGTAGTTATCGTCAGGAAGAGCGGGGAATGATTCGCGGGCACCAATTTAATAAAATAGAAATGTTCATTTTCTCTCATCCGGAAAAATCTTGGGAAATGTTTGCTGAATTAGTTAATAATGCTAAACAGTTAGTCGCTGGCCTGGGCTTGCATTTTCAAGTGTCTAAGCTAGCCGCTGGCGATTGTAGCGCGGCTATGGCTAAAACTTATGACTTAGAGGTTTTTATTCCTAGTATGGGTATTTATAAAGAAGTTAGTAGTATTTCCAATGCTCTAGATTACCAGGCGCGACGCGGTCAGATACGTTATAAAAATATGGCTACGGCTAAAAATGAATTTGTCCATACGCTTAATGCTTCGGGACTAGCCACTAGTCGACTTCTGCCGGCGATTTTAGAACAAAATCAACAGGCGGACGGTTCGGTAGTAATCCCTAAAGTCTTACGTCAATATTTACCGCGTGGTCTTAAGATTATTAAGCCTAAGTAGACGTTTATTTATGTTGAAGAAGCTGTTTGGCTTAATTGCCGTTTTGGCTATTTTTTTTCCGCTAGCCTCAAGGGCGGCGGTTTTGCCGGTCGGCTTTCCTCGTCTAGCTAATTATTTTTTGAAATGGGAAATTAGCGACGAGGAGGTTCCGAAATTAGCTAAATGGAATTTATTAGTTTTAGACATGGAAACTCAAGAAACTAGTCGAGATAAGATTTTAAAGATTAGAGAGTTGAATCCGAAAATTATTATTTTAGTTTATATTACGTCTCAGGAAATATTAGATAAAGTTGATTATTATAATCAGGCTTATTTAAGGCAAGAGTTTAATAAGGGTATAAGTAGTGCTTGGTGGCTACGCGACATTAGCGGCAATAAAATATCAAACTGGCCGAATACCTTCATGTTTAATTTGTCTGATGGCGCCCCCGTCGATGAAAAAGGACAAAGATTTACTGACTATTTACCGGAATTTATCGTGGCTAGGCTAAAATCTTCTGGCCTGTGGGACGGGGTGTTTTATGATAATACTTGGAACAGCGTTAGCTGGGTTAGCGCTCAGCCTTTAGATCTTAATAATGATGGCGCTCCCGAGAGCTCTAGCGAAGTTGATCGACTTTGGGCCGCTGGTTTTAAAAAAATGTTAGCTAAGACTAGGGCGCTCGCTGGCCAAGATTTTATCATCGTCGGTAATGGTCAGATTTATGAGGGTTTTCAGTCTCTACTTAACGGTATGATGTTGGAGAATTTTCCCGCGCCTTGGGAAAACGGCGGAACTTGGGCTGGTTCGATGGAAACTTATTTGAAGTTATCTCGTTTAAATCTGAATCCGCAGCTGCCGATTATTAACGTTTACGATAAAAATCAAAATAATTTTCGGCGTTTCCGTTATGGGTTCGTTAGCACGCTCTTGGGCGATGGTTTCTATAGTTATGATTATGATGTCACTAATCACGGTCAGACTTGGTGGTATGACGAATATGAAGTTAATTTAGGGGCCGCTCAATCCGCCCTTTACAATTTACTAGATAATTCTACCACGAAGTTACAGGCCGGCTTATGGCGTCGTGATTTTAAAAATGGCATTGCTTTAGTCAACTCTACTTCTCAAAAGAAAACTTATGTTTTTGAAAAGGAAGAATTTGAAAAAATTAGTGGTCAGCAGGACAGTTTATTTAATAACGGTCAGAAAATAAATTATATTCAACTAGAATCGCGGGATGCGGTAGTTTTATTAAAAAAGGCTAGTGTCGTGATTAATCAAGCGCCTTTTACTAATGGTTATTTTTTTCGGGTTTTTAGTGGGCAGGGAGAGACGGTTAGTAATGGTTTTTTTTCTTACCTTAGTATGTTCCCGGGGTCAGCAGAAGTGTTTGTTTCTAATTTTGATCAGGGAGAACCAAATTTTAGCTTAGGCGCTTCTCTTGGTCAACTTAGTTTATTTAGCAATGGTCGGCAGATTATGAATTTAAAGCCTTACGGTGTGGCTTATAAAAAATCTTTAAGTTTTGCTGTTAGTCTTAAGGATAATGCTTTGGGAAAAATAGCCGTCGGAGCCGGTTTAGGCGGTGGGCCGCAAGTCCAACTTTTTTCGGCCGGTGGTAAACTAGAGTCTAGTTTTTTCGCTTATGATAAAAATAAGCGCGGCGGGGTTAATGTCGCGTTGGGTGATGTAGATGGCGATGGGGTTTTGGAAATTGTGACGGGGTCAGGACCGGGGGATGAACCAATTGTCAAAACATTTTCTCTTCAAGGTAAACTGGAAGCTAGTTTTTTGGCCTATGATAAAAATATGCGCGGCGGGGTTAATGTCGCACTGGGTGATGTAGATGATGATGGGGCTTTAGAAATTGTGACGGGGCCGGCGAGTGCTGGTGGGCCGCAAATTAGAATTTTTTCCGCGCGGGGAAAAAATTTAAAGAATTTCTTTGCTTATGACCAAAAATTCCATGGGGGAATCAGGGTTTCGGCCAGCGATATAAATAATGACGGTCGGGCGGAAATTTTAGTTGGCTTAAAGAATTTTTATTGAAGTTGAAAAAAATATTTTTCAATTTCTAACAATTATATGTTTAAAAATATTCATCATTATTTTCGCGGTCGGTTCGAGAGGTTCTATCTCCATAACCGTTGGCACTTTGTTTTGGATCTCTCTTTAACTTTACTAGTTTTTCTCTTAGCGCTCAGCTTAATTGTTCTTTTTTTCTATCGTCCTAATTTAACGACTAACCCGAATTACCAACCGGTGGTCGTCGATTTGAACCAACCGCCGCTGGAACTTAATTTTACCGTAGCGAGTTCTAGTATTTGTATTAAAGACGGCGGGAGTTTAAAGATTAATTTTCGCAATAAAGGCACGGCCGTTTTTGAGGAGGCGACGGTTAATTTAATTACGCTCGCTAAAAAGATTACTATAAATCGTCTGGAGCTGGCGACTCCCAACAAGGCGATTACTTTACACGAGCGCTCGATAACCCTAGCTCGTTTAGAGGCCGGAGAAAGCATCGAGGGGCAGATTATTATTTATTTTGCGGGCCAAGCCGTCGAGCGGCTGATTAATTGGCAAGCTCAAAGTGAATATTCATTCCGAGAGCAGTTGTTTAAACAAACTGATAACTTGCCTGATTTAACGATTGTCGCGGAGTTTTTAGCTAAAAGCTTAGCTTATTATACTAGTCCTCAGGGTGATCAGTTGGGAATCGGACCAGTGCCACCGATTGTCGGTATCCCGACTTCTTATTGGGTATTTTGGGAAGCGGACGGCAACTATGATTTTAAAAATGTCGTGTTTAGCGCTAATTTACCGTTAGGAATAGAATTGACTGAGGGTCGTTCGCTTTTAGCTGGAGAATTTAATTATAATACTTCTTCCCGACAAATAATCTGGAAAATTAAAGATTTGAAGAAGGGAAGTGATCTGAGTTACCGAGCCGGTTTTGAAATTAAATTAACGCCCAACGCCTCTCAAGTAGGTCGGATTCTTCCACTACTCAACAATGCGCAGTATTACGCCTTAGATTCTTTGACTAAAGTGGAACTAAGCGGCCGCTTAAAATACTTGTCGACGGATCTGGAAGATGATCGTTTTAACGTTGGACAAGGGCGCGTGTTAAATCAATAATTCAATGCTGGCGAAAAATTTATTCAACAATCATTATAAAAAAATTAAAAAAGATTATCAGCGTAAGAATCTGAGTAATCCCTTTTTTAAGCAGCGTCAAGGAGCTAAATCCTGGACTAATTTTTGGCCCGTCATTTTAGGGGGCTTGGTGATATTATTTTCTATTTTGATTTGGTTTTTCGGCGCCGCGCCGCTTTGGGCGATACAGCGTTTGACCGTGGAGGGTCTTTCGCTCGTGCCTAGCCAGGAATTAGAGAAGATTGTCTGGGCGCAGACTTTGCAGTCCCGGTATCTTTTTTTTAAAGAAGCTAATATTTTTTTATTTAATCAGGCTGATTTGTCTAGTAAAATATTGGCTAATTATAATTTTGCCGGAGTAAAAGTAGAAAGAAAATTACCGCATACCTTGCGTTTAATTATTAGTGAAAGACCCTACGCTTTTATTTTTCAAGAGGGAAGTGCCTTTTTTTATGCTTCCCCGGACGCTTATATTATTAAAGAGCAGGCGGTGAGCGAAGAGACGAAGAAAAAGTATTTTATTTTAGAGAATCGTAACGCCCGGAGTCTAATCGATGAACGCAATAAACTGGCTCTGTCGGCCGAATATTTAAGTTTTATCTTTAAATTAGATAGCTTAATTAGGCTGAGGCCGGATTTACCGATAGAAAAATTTATTATCGATCAAGAATTCAATACAGTTAAGTTAAAAATAGTTAAGGGACCGACAGTTTATTTTAATGTTAAAGGGTCGGCGGAGAATCAAGTTAATTACTTAGCGCTTGTCAAAAAAGAAAAAATAAAGGATAATTTTAGTAAGACGAATTATATTGATCTGCGCTATGGCGATCGGATCTATATTAATCCGGATTTTAAATAAAACTATATGGAAGGATTTTTTAAATTTTTATTTGGTTTAGCGGTATTCGTTTTTTGTTTAGCGACGATTGGTTTTTTTCTACTCATCATAAAAATAGTCTTAATGTTCCAGCCGGAAGTTCATTTAATGGGACTAATTATAAGTTAGCGGAACTCTGGCGTCATTGACGCCTTTGTTTTGGTTCTTTATATATGTGTATTAATATACATTATGCGAAGTATTGTTAGGCCTAAAACCTAGTAAATAATGATGTTTTTGCTTAATCCCCCGCTGTTTTCTCTCGGTAATCATGCTATAATTAATTTATGGATAAAAATAAACCAATAATAAAATATTTAATTGACTTTCTGGATTATTGTGAGGTGGAAAAAGGCTTATCTTCTAAGACTCAGGAAAATTATACCCGTTTCTTGCGTAAGTTCTTTGCTTGGCTTAAAGAAGCTAAGCTAGAAGCCCTAGAGCCCGCTTCCCTGACGCCGGAGCATATTTGGCAATATAAAGTATACTTATCTAGACATTCAGATCCTAAAACCAGAAAAACTCTAAAAAAGACTACCCAAAATTATTATTTGATTGCTTTACGTTCTTTATTAGAGTTTTTTGTAGAAAAAGATATTAATTCCCTGCCGCCCTCTAAAGTAAAGCTCGCTAAGGATAAAGCCGATAAAGAAATAAAATTTTTAAAATTAGACCAGTTATCACGTCTTTTGTCGGCGCCGAGCGCCGCCTCAATTATTGGTTTACGGGATCGCGCTTTACTGGAGACGCTATTTTCTACGGGTCTGCGGGTCGCTGAACTGGTGGCCTTAGATCGCGATCAGCTGAGGATTAAGGACGAAACAAAAGATATCGAAACTGCGGTGATTGGTAAGGGTAGTAAAATAAGAACGGTTTATTTTTCTGGCCGAGCGGTTGAGGCTTTAAGGGTTTATCTTAAAGAAAGAAAAGACTTAGACGAAGCGCTATTTATTAATTACCGGCGCGGCGCGCAAAAAGGCGACAAATCTCGCCGTTTAACGGTTAAAAGTGTTGAAGATATTGTTAAAAAATATGTTAAAATAAGCGGCTTGCCGGTTATGGCCACGCCGCATACTTTAAGACATTCTTTTGCTACTGATATGCTCCGAGCGGGCGCAGATCTG
>JAVHRV010000111.1:0-8033 GCA_036171815.1 Patescibacteria group bacterium | reverse complement strand
GAAGAAATAAAAAAAATTAGAAATTTTTGCATTATCGCTCATATTGACCACGGTAAGTCTACTTTAGCTGACCGCATGTTGGAAATTACTAATACGGTTGAAAAACGGAAAATGAAGGATCAGATTTTAGACGGAATGGATATTGAACGGGAGCGGGGGATTACTATTAAATTACAGCCGGTGACTATGCAATATCAGGGCTATCAATTAAATTTAATTGATACGCCCGGTCACGTAGACTTTTCTTATGAAGTCTCGCGATCTTTAGCGGCGGTGGAAACGGCCGTTTTATTAGTTGATTCAACTCAAGGAATCCAGGCGCAAACTTTAGCTAATTTATATTTAGCCTTGGAACAAAATTTAACGATTATTCCGGTGGTTAATAAAATTGATTTACCGGCCGCTGATGTCGTTAGGACTAAGCGAGAAATAGTCGAGCTCCTGGGCTGTCTCGAGGAAGAAATTATTTGTTCATCCGGAAAAACCGGCGTCGGAGTCACAGAAATATTAGATGCCGTTATTGCGCGGGGACGTTTTCCGCAAGAGACGGTCTTAGAAAAAGGACGGCTAGATGATAACTATCCACGCGCTTTGATTTTTGATTCAAAATACGATATTTATCGAGGCGTTGTCGCCTATATCCGTGTTTTTAATGGTTCGCTAAAAAAAGGAGATAATATCAGATTACTCGCGACTGGGGCCACTAGTGAAATTATTGATTGCGGTATTTTTCGGCCCGATTATTTTTCGACCGGCGAATTAAAAGCGGGAGCGATCGGTTATGTTATTACTGGCTTTAAAGCGGTAGTCGATTGTCGGGTAGGCGATACTTTAACCGCTAAGGCGGGCGCCCTTAATCCTAACTCCTTAACGCCTTTGGCTGGTTATAAGGAAGTGAGACCCATGGTTTTTGCAGGCGTTTTTCCACGCGAGGGTAATGATTTTAAAGAGTTACGCGAAGCGATGGAAAAGCTAAAATTAAATGATGCCGCTTTATTTTATGAACCGGAAAGATCAGACGCCCTGGGTTTCGGTTTCCGTTGTGGCTTTTTAGGGCTACTTCATCTCGAGGTTTTTCAAGAGCGGCTGCGGCGAGAGTATAACCTGGATTTAATCGTGACTGTTCCGAGCGTTGCTTATAAGATTTTTAAATCTAATGGTGAAGAGATGATTATTAGGACGCCTCAGAGTTTGCCAGAGCCTAATCAGGTTTTAAAAATTGAAGAACCGTGGGTTAAGCTCGATATTGTGACGCCGAAAACTTATTTAGGTAATGTGATAAAGTTAGCTCAAGAAAAGAGAGGAATTTATAAAAATACCGAATATATTTCGGCTGACGACGATAGTCGAGTTTTACTGCATTACGAAATTCCGTTAGCGGCGATTTTAACGGATTTTTATGATAAAATAAAAAGTGTTTCTTCGGGTT
Organism: Patescibacteria group bacterium; assembly: GCA_036171815.1. Classification (GTDB taxonomy): domain Bacteria; phylum Patescibacteriota; class Patescibacteriia; order Patescibacteriales; family UBA12465; genus UBA12465. The sequence continues at coordinate 6,604 of JAVHRV010000111.1, read as the reverse complement.
ATGCTTCGATTAATTATGATTATTTAGATTATCGGCCGGCGGACGTTGTGAAGATGGATATTATGGTGGCCGATGATATTATCGAGTCTTTAGCCACGATTGTCTATCAAGACGACGCTTATCGTCAGGGTCGAGAAATCGTTGATATTCTTAAAGATAATTTAGCCCGCCAGATGTTTGCGATTAAAATTCAAGCCGCTATTGGCAGTAAAATTATCGCTTCCGAAAAATTATCGGCTTTGCGTAAAGACGTGACGGCTAAACTTTATGGCGGTGATGTTAGTCGGAAACGGAAACTTTTAGAAAAACAGAAAAAGGGAAAGAAAAAAATGATGATCGCGGGTAAGGGGAGCGTTGACATACCGCCGAGTGCCTTTGTTAAAATTTTAAAAAGATAATTTTATATGAAAAAACAAAAAATAATTAAAACGCTCTGGATAATCATTTCCTTTATCGTCGTTATCTCGATGGTCGTTTGGAGCGTCGGCATCGGATTTTACTAGGGTTTAAATATTAGTGCATGAATGCTTATGACTAAACAGTGGCAGTTGCTGCCCCAGATTTCTTCTGATTTTGTTAAGGCTAATCCGACGATTAGTCCGATTCTTTTGCAATTATTATATAATCGTGGTTTGAAGGAAAAAGCCGCAATCGGCGAATTTTTAAGCGGCCACTTGGCGGAAGGGTTGTTAGCGATAACCGGCGGCGAGAGCGCTCCGGCTTTTTATGATCCTTTCTTATTTAAGAATATGGCGGCGGCCGTTGATTTAATTATTAAACATATCAAAGCGAAGAGTAAGATTATCGTGTATGGCGATTATGATGCGGACGGCGTTACCTCGGCGGTTATCTTATCGGAAACTTTAGAGATTTTACATGGTCAAGTGGAAGTTTATTTGCCCGATCGAGTGACAGAGGGTTATGGGCTTAATAAAGCAGCCATTAATCAAATTTTTGCCCAAGGCGAAAAATTAATCATTACGGTTGATAACGGTATTCGTAATAAAGAAGAAGTGGCTTACGCCCAGAAACTCGGCCTCGATATTATTATTACTGATCATCACGTTTTGCCCGAAGAAATTAAAGATCTTCCCGATTGTTTATATATCAATCCGGCCGATCCTAACGATAAATATCCTTGGCGTTATTTAGCCGGCGTCGGAGTCGCTTATAAATTAGTGAGCGCTCTTTTAATAAAAGCTAATTTAGATGTTAAACAGAAACAGCTGATTAGTGAAAAATGTTTGGATTTAGTGGCGGTCGGAACTATTGCCGATATGGTTAGCCTTCTAGGAGAGAATCGGATTTTGGTGCGCGAGGGTTTACGTATTTTGAACCAAAATAAACGTTTAGGTTTATTAGAACTTATAAAAATTTCTAAAATAAATCAGACAAAGGAATTAGAGGCCTGGAATGTCGGCTGGCAAATCGGTCCGCGTCTTAACGCCGCCAGTCGATTAGCGCATGCCAATACGGCCTTTGCGTTACTAAATACGACCGATATCGAGGAAGCCAAAGAATTGGCTAGTGAGCTTAATCAACGGAATTTAAGCCGCCAAAAAATTACAGAAGAAATGACCGCGGCCGTTGAAGCGCAAATTGATCCGAATAATTTACCGTTAATTATTATCGGTGTGGCCGGAGAAAATGAGGTTTGGAATGAGGGAATCGTCGGACTAGTCGCCGGGCGAATAGCTGAAAAATATTATCGGCCGACTCTAGTTATCGCGCGATTAGTAGAAGAAGCCGAATTCGACCCGCAAGCGAAAAAGTTAGTTCCAAAAAAATTAGCCTTTAAGGGTTCGGGACGATCGGTTGAAGAGTTTAATTTAATTAAAGCGGTAGAGGCGAGCGCTTCGTTCGTCGATAAGTATGGCGGCCATCCGATGGCTTGTGGTTTTTTTATTAAAGGCGAGGCTAATTTACAAGCTTTTAAAAAAAATATTTTAGCGCTAGCCGCGCAAAGTTTAAAGCCCGAAAATTTAGTACCAAAATTAAAAATCGAACAAGCCTTAAAATTCTCTGAACTTAATTTGGAATTAGCGCAACAGATAAATTCTTTGGCGCCCTTCGGTCAGAACAACCCCCAGCCTCGTTTTGTTAGTTATAATTTACGTTTAGACGATATTGTTACTATGGGATTTGATAATCAGCATATTAAATTCCGTTTATCTAGTTTAGACGAGTCAAGCGGCCGCTCGCAGGCTTATTGGGCTTTAGCTTTCGGCGCGGCCGGTAGTTATAAAAATTTGCAGGTTGGCGATTATTTGGATTTAGTTTATTATTTAGAAATAAATGAATTTAACGGCCGCTCCGAAATACAGCTTAAAATTGTTGATCTTAAGTTAAGAGATAGTAGTTAATTTTTATTAATTCTTTGGTTAAGACCGGCGCTGGTTAATTTAATTATTTATATTTATGCCTAAAAAATTAATTATTTATACGGACGGCGGAGCGCGGGGAAATCCAGGGCCAGCTGGGATTGGCGCGGCGCTTTATAATGATAAACAGGTGCTCGTGGCGACCCTGTCCGAGTATTTGGGAGTAGCGACTAATAATCAGGCGGAATATCGAGCGGTGATTGCGGCTTTTAAAAAAGCCCAGGAGTTGGGCGCCCAGGAAATTGATTTCTATCTGGATAGTGAATTAGTCGTTAAACAATTAAGACACGAATATAAAGTAAAAAATCAAGACTTAGCGCCTTTATTTTTAACTATTCATAACCTGTCAATAAATTTTCAGAAGTTAAGCTATACGCATATTCCCCGCGAGAAAAATAAAGTCGCGGATCAGTTGGCTAACGAAGCCATGGATCGGGGGGGGGGTTTAGTTAATTTTACAAGAAGCACTCCCTCGGACCCATTCAAAATGCATTGAATCACAAACACTCTTATATTCTCCTCCCCAGCGGAAACCATTATTTTTTAAGATATCTATCACTTTTTGGGGGATGTCTGTTTTGCAGGGCCTTACCTTAGAGCGATAATTAGGGTTATTAGTAGGGTTAATATCAATAGCGATTCCAAAAGAATGTAGACTTTGTTGATTGGGATTATTACGGTTAGTCCGCCAATTGAAGCCGCCGCCAGCTTTATCACTTGATTTATAAGTTATGCCGGCGCTAGTAATTTGTTGTTGAGCATTTTCTAAAGCGGTCGCCATTTTATTATGTACTCTATAATTCATACCCAGAAAATTTACCGTGGTCAAACTTATATTGACAGCTTGCTCATTAGAGCCATATTCAGTATATAGACATTGGAAAAATGGAGTACTCACCCCTTCTGACACTTCATTTTTAACTGCTATATTATCGATGAGACCCATGTCTATTGATTTAAAAGTGGTTAGGGCCGGATTAATTTGATATAAAATTATATAGGAGCAAAATAATATTAACATTCCAGTGAGACTTCCTGAGATTAGTTCTTTTGATTGAGTAATTTTAGAAGCATCGCCGGCGGAAATAAGCCACAAAACACCACCAGCCATAAGAACTAGAGCGGCCAGTATGCCCGTGATACTTAAGCCGTAATTATAGAGGGCTAATAGATATTCGGATATCCAGGGCACAGAGATATAACTGGAACCATCCTCGTTAATGCCGCCTTCGATTGAGCTAGAAGCAGTCAATTTTAAAACGGGAATCGTTATCTGTAATTCAGGCATGATAAAATTAGGCTTGGAAGAACCAAAAGTCTCTGCCGGTCTAACAGTGTTATAAGGGCAACAACAGGCGTATGCCCCATCAGTTGGCTTGGTAGCCGTGCAATAAGAATCATTGGCTTTAGTTATATTAGCCGGGGCCCCCAAACAGGGGTCGTCGCTACTATAAGTATGTATCCACTGGCAAGATTGTGTTGGTAGTTCGGCTAAAGCGAAACTAGGAAATAATATTCCAAGCAACAGAAAAATTTTTAAGATATATATTTTTTTCATAATTTATAGCGTCTGATATTTTCAGCGACTATTTTTGTAATTGTATCTATATCTTCGGAATTAAGATGTTTAAAGCGCCCCTGTTTTTCTAAGTACTCTTTAACTGGTTTAGGAATAAATCCGTTTTTAATACTTGAAGCGCTTAATTTTCCGTCTTGATATTCTAAGAGCGGGTAGAGGCCAGTTTGGACCGCTAGTTTCCCCATCATTACCGCTTCGTCATTGTTAATTCGCCAGCCCGGCATACAGGGCGATAATATCTGAATATAGCTGGGGCCGGATATGCTTAGAGCTTTTTTAACTTTATTAGTAATATCGTCAGGAAAGCCAGCGCTGGCTTGAGCAGCGTAACGAAGGCCGTGCGCTAAGGCAATTGCTAGCATATCTTTTTTACTTTGGTTGGAGCCAATCGATTTTTGTCCGCTCGGCGTGGTCGTTGTGCTCGCGCCATAAGGAGTCGCGCCCGAAGCCTGAATTCCAGTATTAGAGTAAGCTTCGGTATCATAACAAATATAGAGAATATTTTCTTGACGCTCCCACATGCCGCTGATGAGTCCTAAACCAATATCATAGGTTCCGCCATCGCCGGCCTGAACCACGACTTTTATTGTTTTATTATTTTTTTGTTTTAAAGCGGCTTGTATTCCAGAGGCGACGCTAGAGGCATTTTCAAAAAGAGAATGAATCCAAGGCAAGCCCCAGGCGCTATTAGGGTAAGCACTGGTCGTTACTTCTAGGCAGCCGGTCGCATTAGCAATTATAGTATTTTTATTTAGTCCGCGCATGACTGCTTGCGCCGCGACTAATTCGCCGCAACCGGCACAAGCGCTATGGCCAGGGGAGAGAAATTTATTTGTGTCATTCATAAGTTTGATTAGTTTGGTTTACAGCAATATAATCCCTCTCCACATTTTCGTCCGCCGAAAACGTCGTGACTAAAATTATCTTTACAAGGACTTTGGAATCCGACTGACCAAAGAGTGTATCCGTCTCTTGGTGGTTGACAGGTGCTGGTTTCATTCCCGCAGGGCTCATTAAGACTACCCGCCCCATAGTAACAGACATGATAATAACAATAATATAAACTAGCACCGCTATTAGATTGGCTATTATCGCCTGTATCCTCAAAGCAATGAGCCCCGTCTTTAGCAGTCGCACATATATCGACCTTTCCTTTACAACTAGATAAACCATTTTCTGTTAAATTACCTGGGAACAAGTCACAGTTCTGAGCTTTAAATGTGCTGGAACAGAATTCTTCGAGAGTGTTTAAGCAGCGCGCTACGTTTCCTTTAGCATCTTCAAATACGCAGCAACCTGGTCTAGTACATTTTGTGCCCGCGGTATTCATGACATAAGGAGAATATCCTATAGTATTAGGAGGATCTTTTTTCGGGCTTCCATTATTTTTTTTACAACTTTCTTCGCTTGTCATCTCCGCCTTATCATTATTGTACTGGCAGCAGGTTATATTAGCGGTTTTAATTATATCTGTTTTAACGCTTTTTAAATTAAGAAGATCTGGATTAATTGTATTTAAGATTATCCAAGAACTAAAAAGAATAAAGGAGCCGATGATACTGCCGGTGATTAGTTCCTTAGCTTGGGTAATTTTTCCACTATCTCCTCCAGAGATTAACCAGAGAGTCCCTCCCCCCATTAAAACTACCGCGGCTAAAATTCCGCAGATCATTAAGCCATAGTTATAAAAGCCTTTAATGTATTTAGCTAATAAATCGCTAGTCATTACGCCTTTATCATATTTTCCGACTAGGATAGAATTTTGGTTCAATTCTGGCACGGCTTTTACGTCCAGTTTAATTTGGGGTGTAAAGTTTAGAGGAGTATATTCATCGGCGGCGGAAACAGCGGCGGGGTTAGCGATTATTAGGCCGCTAATAGATAGCCAGAAGGCGCCGACGAAAAAAAATGTTAAAAATTTTTTCATATTTTTCCGATGAATTTTAAATAATTATTTTTTTTCGGCACATCTTTAATAATTGCTAGAATCATTTTTTGGGTTATATCCCGACCGCCCAAGCCGACAATGTAATTTTTTAGATGATGTTTTTTTTCGAGACTCGCCACTAAGTCGCTATATAAGGGACCGGCTTGGCCGAGACTAATCGCTTTTTCGACGACAGCAATATTCTTTATTTTCGCGAGGATTGTTCGAACTTCGGCGGCTGGAAAAGGGCGATAGGTTTTTATTTTTAACAGTCCGATTTTAGTCTGATTTTTTAAAACTGCGCGGATAGTCCCCACAATTGATCCCATCGTTACTATAACGATTTGAGGATTTTTTGGCCCCTGATATTCAATGAGGCCGTTATCAATAGCGCCTGGCTCAGTCTTAAGCCCGAACGATTTTTTAAAATTTTGATATTCCTTTTTAATTATTGGCTGGCTTTTTATAAGATCATAATGCAAGGCTTCTCGCGTTTCCATATAATGAGCCGGGGTAAAGAAGCCGCCGAGCGTGACGGGGTTAGCGGGATCTAAATAAGTGCCAGGTTTTGGATTATAATTGGGTAAATATTTTTTAATAGTTTTGGGATCAGGAATAATTACTCCTTCGTAAGAATGAGTGAGGATAAAACCATCGACATTAACCATCACAGGAATATTTAATGTTTCAGCTAGCCGGTAAGCGAGGATATGCTGG
>JAVHRV010000110.1:0-1672 GCA_036171815.1 Patescibacteria group bacterium | reverse complement strand
GAACAATTAAGTAATCCCGCAAAGGCGGCGCCAGATCTAAAAGACGATGATTAAAATTAAGATTGGCGCGCCGCGAACAACTCCCCCAGCGGGTACTCTGGTTACGGATACTTATCCGCTGATAACTAAAGCCATAAAACTGGTTGAAATATTCTAAACGCTCTTTGACTAGAGAATAAGCGGCGGCTCGTCGTTCTAAATAACTAGCTTTATCGAGTAAGGGCACAAGCGGGCGCCGCGGCAACTTATCAAGTTTTTCTTGCAACCATTCCTTTTTACTCTCGATCAGAAGCCGCGCTTGTCGCAAACTTACGTAACGGGGCTTAGTAATTAAAATCCGCCCATCTCTATAAACGCTTAAGCGTAAATTCTTCGATAGGCGGTTAGTCTTAATTTGATATTCAATAGTTTTCTGATTATTTAAAATCAAAGAGGGCATGACGGCGATTTACAAATTTTTATTAAGCGACCTATTTTTCGGCCGACCTTTTAACTGGCCGCAGGCGGCGCCTATCGCCGAGCCAAAACTTAAGCGAATAGTCGCGGGCACACCATTAGACTCTAAGATTTCTTTAAATCTAGCGATTCTTTCCCGACTAGACGGCTCAAAACGACCCGTCGGATTATAAGGAATAAGATTAACCAAGTAGAGCGGCCGCTGCAATAATTTAGCGAGTGCGAGAGCATCAGCGTCGCTATCATTGATATTTTTCAGCATTAAATACTCAAACATGACCCGCCGGCCGGTTTTAATAATATAATGATCAACCGCTTTCAGAATTTCAAACAAACTATATTTTTTAGCAATCGGCATTAAGCCGGCCCGCTGCTCATCCTTGGCCGCGTGTAAAGATATGGCTAAATTAATTTGTAGTTTTTCCCCCGCTAAGCGTTTAATACCCTCCACTAGACCCGCCGTCGAAACCGACATTCGGCGCGAACCGATATTAAGAGCCTCTGGATTATTAATAAATTTTACGGCTTTAATAAACTGATCATAATTTAAGAATGGTTCACCCATACCCATAAAGACTAAATTATCTATTTTGGCGCCCCCTCTTTCTTCTTTTAAATAACGCGCCCATAAAATAACTTGTTCAACTATTTCCGCGGCGTTTAAATTACGCGTAAAACCGCGCTCGCCAGTCGCACAAAAAACGCAAGCTAAGGGACAGCCAACCTGAGAAGAAACACAAACCGTATAGCGGAAATCACCGCCGACATTAGCCTGATCAACCGTTTTTTTTCTTTGACGAATTAAAACGGTTTCTACTGTTTCTCCGTCTTCCAAAGTAATCAGGGCTTTCAGACCAGTCGTACTCGTCTTATCCTTAATAATCTCCGCTTTAATTTCGAGCGGGCAATCAAGCGTTAATTTTTCTCGCAAATTCTTCGGTAAATTCGAGACCTGATCCCAAGCGGCAATAAAATCCTGAAACACGGCTTTATTTACCTGGGAATAGCGATACTTTGGTTCTGACGCTAAAATCTGGTTTAATTTTTCTAAATTCATAGTGGTGTTATTCATTGATTAAAAATCGGCTAGATTATTTTTCTGAATTATTTTTCTAGATCATTTTCTGAACTATTTTTTATGAAGAGTTATTTTGACTATTTCACTGCGCGCTGCAGTTCGCATCGGCGGCCCCCAAGAACCGGCTCCAGAATTAAC
>JAVHRV010000109.1:0-1687 GCA_036171815.1 Patescibacteria group bacterium | reverse complement strand
TCTTTAATAGTCGGGCTACTGGCCGCCTTAGTTTCTCCACTGGTGGCAGGTTTTTCTTCTTCAGGCATATTTAATCTTTTTTAATTCTTTTTTATAAAAACCAAGCCTAATCGCCTTGGCCTAAAATAATAAATTAAGTCTTCTGCAAACCGGCCTTACTCTTGCCGCTCCCCATAGTCACCCGTTTATTACCGCGCACGGTTCGGCTATTAGTTTTTGTTCTCTGGCCACGGACTGGCAAATGTTTACTGTGACGCAGGCCGCGATAACAACCGATTTCCCGTAAACGCTTAATATTACCTTGGACTTCCCGGCGCAGATCGCCTTCAACCGTATAATGTTTTTCAACCGCTTCGCGCAGCGTATTAGCCTCGGCTTCTTTTAAATCCTTAACCCGAATATTTTTATCGATTTTAGCGTCCACTAAAATCTTATTAGAACGAGTCCGGCCAATGCCGTGAATATAGGTTAAAGCAATTTCGACTCTTTTATCGTTAGGGATATTAACCCCGGAAATTCTTACTGCCATAATATTATAAGCGCCTTTGGCGCATAAAATTTCATCGCTTGCTCGAGAATGAAAGTTTAGCTTTCTTTCTGGCCGCTCGCTAGAAATTGGAAAAATTACCCTTGTCTTTGTTTATGTTTAGGATTTTTGCAAATAACGTGAACCCGACCCTTGCGTCGGACAACTTTGCAATCTTTACAAATTTTTTTAGCACTAGATCTTACTTTCATATTAAAATTTATCTAGAAATTAACCGAATAAACAGGCTTAAAATAAATCCTACATGCGATAAGTTATGCGTCCCTTCGAAAGGTCATAAGGGCTAATCTGTAGCTTAACTTTATCGCCCGGCAGTAAACGAATTTTATTCATCCGCATCTTGCCTGATAGATGAGCTAAAATCTCGTGTCCGCTTTCTAGCGCTACCCTAAAAGTAGCGGCGGGCATAAGTTCTAAAACTTCGCCAGTGACCTCAATAAAATCCTTAGCGTTAAGGGTAGAGGAACTGTCCTGGCTATTTGCTTTTTCTTTTGACATTAACACAAAAAAATTTGATAAAGACTAGCTTGGCTTTATCAAAATTCTTTAAAAATTAGTTAAGTTATTTTTTATAATAATCTTAATAAAATTATTATAGAGATAAGATTAGAAGTTGTCAATAGATACCGCCTAAAATCAAACGATATCCGATTAAAGCTCTAAAATAGCTTTAATGCGTCTGACCCCAGCACTCGAGGCCTCCTCTTTCTGAATTTTAAAATGACCTAAAATACCAGTCCGTTCTACATGCGGACCGCCACAAATTTCCTGAGAAAAAGCCTGTTTAATGTCCGGAGCATCCGATTCTTGTAAAGGGGCAATCGTATAGACTTTAACGCGCTCACCATATTTAGAATCAAAGACGCCCATAGCGCCCCTACTTTTAGCCTGGGCTAAAGATAGTTCTTCGCAAATAACAGGATAATCCTGTTTAATAACGCCATTAACCAAATCTTCAACTCGTTTAATCTCCTCCGGTGTCATTTTTTCAGAATGAGAAAAATCGAGACGCAAACGTTCTGGAGTAATATTACTCCCCTTCTGAACGACATAATCACCTAAAACTTTACGCAAGGCCGCGAGTAATAAATGAGCGGCGGTATGTAATTTAGTTGTTTCCTCTCCAGCATCAGCTAGGCC
>JAVHRV010000108.1:0-1693 GCA_036171815.1 Patescibacteria group bacterium | reverse complement strand
GAACCTTTCAAACTTGCAATTTCCTACATGGTACCCCCAAGAGGAATCGAACCTCTATCACAAGATCCGCAATCTTGCATTCCCCGCCTGCCATCGCCCGTACCCTCGGCGTGAATCGAACACGCATCACGGGTTCCGCAAACCCGCATTCTATCCATTGAACTACGAGGGCTCAGGCCGTGGCGGGCAGGTATCCGTTGAACTATGGGGGCCCCTCACTTGGAAAGCTTAATTCTTGACTGAAAAGATGCTAACCGAGATTGTATTTTAAAATAGATTTTATTTTTTATAGCTAAATCATATCTTGAAGACGAATTAAATAATCTTTTCAAGCTTTCCAAGTGAGAGGCTATGGGGGCACAATCACTAATCATACAAATCTTATCACTAATTACTACGAATGTTTGTAGTCGTTCGTGACCTGCCCGCCAACCCGCCCGCCTTGAGTTCGCCGAATACAACAGCCTATTATTTAAATAACACTATATTTTTAATAACTTAAATCTATCTTGGCTAAAATCATTCAAGGCGAAGTCGGGCAGGTTGCCAACTAAGTTTGTCATTTTAAATAAAATTTAATCTGACAATCTATCTTTAATTTCACCTAAAATTTTGTCAATCCTTCGACGGTGAGCCTTTCGGCAGTGAGCCCTTCGATAAACTCAGGGCAGTGAGCTTGCCGAATCTGCTCAGGGCCGAACTGCTCAGGATGGTCGAACCATTGGCTTCCCGCCCGCAACGCCTGAGCGTAGCGATGGCGGGCAGGTGGCAGGCGGGTAAAATTCGTGTTGATTCGCGAGTTAAATCTTCAATCCTCTACCAAGAAAATCACTAAAAGACTCTTCATCTTTTTCTAAATCTTCTTCTAAATAATTCAAAAGGATCTGTCTAATTTTTACTGGGTTCTGTTTTTCCAGAGGAATAGAAAGAGATGGCGGCAGAATACTAGATAATTGGAAATAAAGTTGTTTGACTGATGGCGGTTTGTAGATAATCCAGAATTTCTTTATTCTTTTCCATTCATAAAAACTTGAACCAACTTTTAAACCATCTTCGGTAATTTGAAAATCAACAATCAGCGATTTTCTTTTACTGGTAAAAACTACAATAAAAGCGACAATAATAATCATTATGGCAAAAAGAAAATTGCCGCTGATAAATGACCAGACCATCAAGCCCAGGGCTAAAAATCCACTAAAAATCCACCAGCCAATACTTCGTTGATGTTTGACAAATTCCGGAAACGACCACTGCGCCCAAATATTTCCTTTTTCGCCCTTACCTAAACTTTTTAGTTCTGTTTGTTTTTCGGCCATATGTTTTATATTTACGCCTTTTAAAAATTAGAAATAACTCATTCCTGGCGGCGATTCGTGTCTCGTAATCTGCTTTTGATATTCGGGTTCGTAGATTTCAGTAATTTTATATTTACCAAAAGTAGTCTGGTTTTCTCTGGAATCGCCTTTTATGGTTTGTTCTAAAATAATAATTTTCCCCCAATAAAGCCATTTGCCCCCAATGTCTTGAACTAAAAAGCAACGAGTTGGAGCCGGATGATATATCCTGGCTTTTGGTTTACTGTAAAATTCAAAAATTTTATTTTTTAATTCTTCAATTTTTATTGGGTTATTTGAGTGTTTCCGAATATTCAAAATGTCTTCCGGAAATCCCTGCTCGGTTGTTATTCTCAAAG
>JAVHRV010000107.1:0-1712 GCA_036171815.1 Patescibacteria group bacterium | reverse complement strand
TTAACACAAAACCTTTACTTTAATATAACAAATTATAGAGATTCTTGGCTATCAACTAAAATTTATTTAACTGTAAATATTGATAAGCGCTTAAGGCGGCAGTAGTCGCTTGCCCCATAGCGATAGTAAGCTGCTTGAACTCACAGTCAGTGACATCTCCGGCGGCAAATAAACCCGGGGTTTTAGTTTCTCCTTTACTATTAGCAAGAATTTGATTTTTTTGATCTCTATCAGCTAAATCTGCGATTAAATCTGTACTCGCAATACGCCCTACTTCAATAAAAACGCCATCAAGTAATATTTCAGTGACAGTATTGGTTAAGCTATTTAAAACTTTAATTTTTTCGACCTTATCTTTACCCTCGATACTCTTAATTGTCGTGTTCAATAATATACTAATATTGGATTTAGACTTAACCTCGTCTAAAAGAGCTTCGAAAGCTTTTAATTTATCATTATAATGAATAAGATAAACTTGGCTGCCTATTTTAGACATAACTTCAGCCGCATCTAAAGCCGAATTGCCGCCACCAATAACCGCTACTGTTTTATTCTTAAAAAATGGTCCATCACAATTAGCACAATATGATACACCTCGACCATTAAATTCGACTTCTCCAGGAACCGCTAAGCGACGCGGCGAGAGACCTATCGCTACTATCACCGCTTTAGCCTCAAAAGATTCGCGGCCGGTATAAAGTAAAAATGTCCCACGAGCTGTTTTTTCAATTCTCTTAACCTCATCATCTTTAAGCTCAACACCGCAACCTAAAGTCTGTTGTTTAATTCTGTCAATCAATTCAAAGGCATTGATTTTATTAAAACCCGGATAATTCTCGATCTCACTAGCCCAAACTAATTGTCCCCCGACTTCCCTGCCGATAATTAAAGTTTTCATCTCACGACGAGCAGCGTAGATACCTGCCGTCATCCCGGCCGGACCGGAACCAATAATTATTAGATCATACATAAAGTTAACTGATTTTTATATATATTAAATTATTAAGCTTTATATAAAACAACTACCTAAGATTACAAAATTATAAAACTAATTCAATTATAAATATATTTCAATTTTAAAGCAAACTAAAAAGTAACTTTAATTATTCAATAAAAATGAAATAATATTAGCAGTAATATACCCATACTAACATCTTTTCCACAATAAATATATATAAATAATGTAACTAATATTAGCCAAATTATATCAAAAAGTCTAAGTTTTAGTAGACTTAAAGTATCAGAATGTTAATATAAAATTATTCATTAATACTATTAATATCATTGACAAAATATAATAATAAATTAATAATATTAGTACCAACTTATCAAAAGGAGTGTAGAATGAAAAAACAAAGTATTTTAACAATAGTCGCATCCTTTATCACTACAAAATTTTGGATCTGGTTTATACCGCCCATCATTTTTAAAGGGGTATCGGGCGATTTCTATAGTAGCGAAAAAATAACACCCCTGCTTTTAATATTCTTTCAGCTAGCAAATAAATATAACTTAACTTATTATTTACTATCGCTAATACTGACAGCAATATTCATTTACGCTATATATAAAATATCGATAAAGTTATTTAATCGCAAAAAAGAAAAAATAATTAGATCTTTTTAAAAAATCCCGCCTACGCGAGATTTTTTATTTAGTGGACCATAAGGGACTTGAACCCTTGACCTCTTCCATGCCATGGAAGCGCTCTA
>JAVHRV010000106.1:0-1719 GCA_036171815.1 Patescibacteria group bacterium | reverse complement strand
CACCGCTATTAAATAGGCGAATATCATTAATATTATATTTAAGCATGGCTAAGCGATTCAAACCGAAACCAAAGGCTAATCCCGAATAAATATTAGGATCGATCCCCCCCGCTCTTAAGACCTCCGGATGAACCAAGCCCGCCCCGACAATTTCTAACCAACCACTATATTTACAAACGCGGCAACCCTGACCGGCGCATAAAAAACAACTATATTCTCCATTATTCCCTGGCTCGACAAAAGGATAATACTTTGGTCGCATGCGTAATTTAGTATTAGGGCCAAATAATTTCTGACCCACAATTTCTAATAAGTTTTTTAAATTCGCAAAATTAATATCCTTATCAACCACTAAACCCTCTAATTGATAAAAAGTATGCTCATGACGGGCATCCGTCGCTTCATTACGAAAACAGCGTCCCGGGATAATTACTTTTAGTGGCGCACCATATTTTTGCATAGTGCGAATCTGAACTGGAGAAGTGTGGGGTCGCATGACTAAATCATATTGTTTATCTTTATTAGGTAAGTCGACGTAAAAAGTGTCCTGCATATCGCGCGCCGGGTGATAAGGAGGAATATTCAGAGCTGTAAAACTAAAATAGTCACTTTCCAATTCTGGACCATCCGCCACCATAAACCCCAAAGAACTGAACAAATCCTCTAATTCGCTCTGGATAATAGTAATCGGGTTTAAATGCCCACTAATCAAATTTTCTCCTGGCAAAGTAACATCAATCAATTCTTTTTTAGTCGAATAATTATTAAGTTTCTGGCTAGCCTCCAAAAATTTTTCCTGTAATTCGCCCTTAATATTATTAGCTAACTCACCGACCTCTTGACGCAACTCGAGACTAAGATATTTTAAGCCGTGCAAAACTTGGCTGAGTTCGCCTTTGCGGGATAAATATTTTATCTCCAATTCACGCAGGTATTCATTATCCTGAACTCGAGCGAGCTGTTGTAAAAATTCTGCCCGTAATTTGTTTAATTTATCTTTCATATATTTAATCGGCTATTAAGAAGCTTTCTTCAAACTTATTAAAAATAACTCTAGAATCGTAAAAATAATTAGCAGTAACCCGAGGTTGAGCCAAGTAAACAAAGCTTGAGATTTTAAAATTAAAAGAATAATAATAAAACAAGAAAACAGGAATGACTGACGAAAAGAATTCCGCACTAAATTAAAAGCTAATTCTTTCTTGAGGGCCACAAAACGTAACACAAATCCCAAGAGAGCGATCGTGCCCACGAGAGCAATAAATAAGGCGACATAAAATAAAAAGAAACCTAACCAATTCGTAGTATCAGGATTAACCAAGTCAGCGACAAAGAGAAATACCCCCCAACAAATAGTGGTTAGTCCGCCCATAACTAATAAATATTTCTTTAAAGTCATAAATTATTAATCAAATCGACAATCTTTTTTAATTCTAGTTCATACTGATTTAATTTTTCTCTTTCTCCCACGACTATTTTTTCTGGAGCGTGACTAACAAATTCGACATTAGCTAATTTTTGAGATTGCCTATTAAGCAGCCCCTCTAAATTATTTTTCTCTTTAAGGAGGCGGCCTTTTTCTTGGACTAAATCAACGGGCACCAATAAATAAATCTCAATTTCACCAATAACTATCGCCATCGCCCCCTTAATCTTCTCTCCCTTTTATTTTATTTCCAAAGAACTGAGGCCGGTCCGCAGCCCACTAATCAAATCACG
>JAVHRV010000105.1:1660-8527 GCA_036171815.1 Patescibacteria group bacterium | reverse complement strand
CTAGCTGATCTCACGGCGAGCCTCCCGGAAATGCCGGCTAAAAAGAAACAGCGTTTTAAGCGCGAATACGGGCTTAGCGAAGAGATGGCGGAGATATTAACTAGTGACCGCGATCTCGCGGCCTGGACTGAAGAAGTTATCTCCGAACTCGATGCTTGGATAGAGGCGAACGGCGACGACGAGGCGCGTCAAGAAAAAAAATTAGCTAAAAGTGCGGCTAACTGGATTAGCGGCGAATTACTCAAACATCTCAATGCTGATAATAAACGAATCGGTGACTTAACTATGACGGCCGAGAATTTCGCCGAATTAGTTTGTTTGATTTACCAGGGTAAAGTTAATTCTTCGGCCGGCCAAAGTATTTTAGAAAAAATGTACTGGGAAGGCGGCGATCCAACTGACATCATGCGCGTCTTAGGTTTAGAACAGCTCGATAACACTGCCGAACTCGAAGAGGCGGTTAAAAAAATTATTAACCAAAATCCCGGCCAGCGGGAGCAATACCGCCAGGGCAAAACTAATGTCTGCCAGTTTTTTATCGGCCAAGTAATGGCGGAAACTAAAGGGAAAGCTAACCCGAAAATAGTTAAAGAATTATTAGAAAAATTATTAAAATAAATAAACCCTAACAAATAAAAATCGGGTCTACTTCTGACCCGATTTTTATTTATTTAAACCAAGCAACGATCTTTTTCTCCGCGGCGCTAATATCCGTTAGCCAATCTATCGGCTGACCCTGTTTTTCCCAACGCTTGAACCAGGTTTTTTGGCGTTTAGCAAAACGGTAAATGGCCGTCGCTAATTTTTCTACCATTTCCGCGTATGATAATTCGCCCAGACAATATTGGCTGACAAATTTATATTCTAAACCAAAAGCTTTTAATCTAACCCAGGAAAGACCCGCCTGATGTAATTTCTTTACTTCGGCCACTAGTCCCTCTTTATCTAAACGCTCTGATAAACGAGTTAAAATTCGAGCACGCAATATCTCGTCTGGCCAAGTCAAGCCTAATAACAAAAAATCATAAGGAGACTCTTTTTTTCCGACCGCCACGCCAGAGCCGAACTCAATAATTTCTAAATAACGAATTAATCGGCGTTTATTATTTTTATCGCTATTATTGAGACGCACCGCAAACTCCTCTTTTAGTCGATAAATTTTTTGCCATAACTCGGCGGCTGATAATTCCTCCCACTGCGCCCGTTTAGCTGATTGCGGCCGAACGTTAGTTAAGTCATAATTATCGACCAAAGCTTGTAAATATAGACCACTACCGCCGACAATAATCGGCAATTTTTTCCTTTGCAAGATATCTTTAATCGCCTTAAAAGCGCGCTTTTGATATTTCGCCAAATCAAATTTTTGTCGCGGACTCGCGACATCGATTAAATGATAAGGTATTTTTTTGGAACCAATTTTATATTCTTTTAAGTCTTTACCGGTTCCAATATCCATCCCTCGATAAACCTGACGACTATCAGCGCTAATAATTTCCCCCTTAAATTCAGCGGCCAGTTTAACTCCCAAACTCGTCTTACCACTAGCCGTCGTTCCAAGGATTACGAGTATTTTTGGCTTTAATCTGTGGATAACTTTTATTGTCATATTTAATAATTATGCTAATATATAAAGACTATTGGTTCTTTCTATATAATTAAATAACTGGGAACCAACGGTACTCACCTTAAAACCAGGAGGTTTTATGAGAGCTCAAAATAATTTATCGTTTTCTTTGCAGACAGCATTTCCTGCACACGATTCTATCAGAGGATTAAAGGCACCGCACGACATTGCCGTTAATAATGCAGCGAACTTTGATTCCGGCGCATGCAACACATTACAAACCCGTAATTTGCAGAACGCTTAAGTGAAAGCGACTAAGCTGAGACCCTATTGGGCACGAGATTCTTGCCTATCGCCTCCTTGATCGAGCCATTATCCAAAATATAATAGGCTTAAAAGGCTTAAAAACGGGACATTCCCAGAAAATAAGCGGACTCACAATCTTACCAGATTGTGAGTTCCTTTTATTTTACGAAGTTCCCCTCTAACCCGAAAGCTAAGGCCTTATCAATTCTGACTTTAACAAAATGACCAACTAAGTCATTTTTTTTATTAATTTTAATACTCTCGAGTCGATTAATTAAAACCGTCTGATAACTGCTAGTTTTTCCATAATACTTCCCGCGCTTATTTTTCCCTTCGACTAAAACTTCGACTACTTTATTTAAATATTTATTATTATTACCACCAGCACTTTTTTTCAGAATCTCATTTAATTCAAAAACCCGCTTTTTTTTATCCGCGCGGCTAACGCTATCCTTCAACTGGTAGGACGCCGTACCCGGACGCGGACTATAGGGAGAAATATAGGCTAAATCAAAATTTACTTTTTTAAATAATTTAACCGTGTTCATAAATTGCGCCGGACTTTCGCCCGGAAAACCAACGATAATATCGGTAGTAATTGCTATCCCCGGTTTAGTGGCTCGAACCTTCTTTATTAAACTCAAATAATGTTTAACTGTATAGCGGCGATTCATCGCCTTTAATATTTTATCGTCGCCCGATTGAACCGCGAGATGCAAGTGAGAGCAGACCTTCGGTGATGAGCCTAAAACTTTAATTAATTCATCGCTCATGTCTTTCGGATGGCTAGAAGAAAAACGCAACCAGAATTTACTAGGAATTTTTATCAGCGCTTTTAAAAGTCGAGCAAAATTATATTTATTATCGTAATAACTATTAACGTTCTGAGCAATAATCGTTATCTCTTTATAGCCATGTTTTACTAAAGATTTAACTTCTCTAATAATATCCGCCGCCGGCCGGTAAACTTCGCGGCCGCGCGCATAAGGCACGACACAATAAGAACAAAAATTATCGCAACCATTACCAATCGGCACAAAAGCTGAAAATTTACTATCATATTTCGGATTAATATCTAAATATTTTTCGCCTTCCTTAAGACGAACCTCGTCTAAACTAAAATGTGGCTTAAATTTTTCGCCGGCTAAGAGCGCGGGCAAACGCAAGATCTCGCTAATCGGCAAAAAAATCAGCGTGGTTTTTTTTAAACGCCGCCGCACGTCTTCTCGCCGACTTAAACAGCCAGTCACAACGATTTGTGCAGTTTTATTATCACGACTAATCTGATTAACCAGACCATAAGCGCGATCTTCCGCGGCCTGTTTAATCCCACAAGTATTAATTATAATCACTCCCGCTCGTTTTAGATCGGCGGCGGCTCTAAAACCAGATTCTTCTAAATAAGCTGCCAAACGCTCACTATCAACTTTATTCATCTGGCAACCGATCGTAATAATATAATAAGTTTTATTATTTTTCATAGATTAGCTATTTTCTTAACGACCGGCCTACTTCCTAACGGTCTGCTTCCTAACGACTTTCTTGATAATCCCAAACCGGTCCGACCGCAAATATTTTATTATCGCCGGACTTATAAGTCAAGACCAAAAGCTGCAAACGGCTTAAATCCTCCTTCAGAGCGATATTTTGTGATGGAAATCTTAAATATAACTGTTTGACGGCTGATTCGGTTCGGCTAACTTTTAATTGTTTAACAAAGGCCAGAGCAGCTTCGTTATCGTTAGCGTCTAAAGCTTGCCCCGAGAGTTCCTTTAAAATTATCTTTTTTAAAGCCAAAAGACTATCGGAAAAATTCGTGAGATCCTGCAGAGCTAGACGGACTTCAATATCTAATTGTAAAGCCGAAAACATTTTCACCAACATATTATTATTAGCTAACAGCTCGTTAACTAAAGCTAAATTCGGCTCAACATAAGAATTCTCGCTGCTACCCGAGGCGCCTAAATTACTGGTGCTTGTTAGCGAGCTAAGAGTAATCTGATCAGCCGGCAATTGAAAATTAATCCAAGCGCTAGCCACGGTCTCTAAATTCTTATCGAACCAAGCGGCCGAATGAGAAAATAAAGGTAAATTACTAGGGGCCATGTCTAAATAAGACTTAATCAGCTTTAAATTCGTCCAATAATTACTCATCGGCCAAACACTATTCTTATTAAGTTCGCCGGCTAATTGTTGAGCGGCCACGTTATAGTTAACATAATTAGTATTTTCCGAAAAATAATCTTGATTACTTATCGGATAAACTAAATTAACAGCGTCTAAAACAAAACCGGCACACCGACTATAACTATTGCGCCCCTGATTGGCACAAGCGGTAATATTATTCAGCTTGGTGCTGGTGCCTGAATAATTACCAACCACGGGCGATAATAAATGACTAAAAATATAATCATTGGGCCAATAATTTTGCGCCAAAACTCGAAAACCCTGTTGCGATCGGAAATTCTTAGCGCTCAGAGCGGGAGCGCCAAATATTTCCGGGAATTCATAAATCGACAATTTCGTACGTAACTTCCCTAAATTATTCCAAACTTCTTTATTTTGATCAGCAAAAAGTTCTTCGATTTTATAATCCGGGCCGAAGAGAACCGCTAAAGAATCCCGATAATGCAAATAACTTAAATCTTCCCGCAAGCCCTGGAAAAAAGAAATGACTTTATATATGCGCGCCCATTTATTTTTTAATTCCGGCAAAGCTGAAAAATCTTGCGCCATGAGACTAGCGGCCGTAAAACTTACTCGCCAATCTGCTTTATCTAGTAGACAGTCCGGACAAATTTTATCCCGATAATTTAACGGGAATAAAGAATTAAGCCAGCGAGTAGCTAAATAAAAATTATTTAACTTCGCCTTAGGGCGATAGTCAGCCGGCACGACAAAATCAGTATAACTCCGCTTATATAATAAAACCGGCGACTTAATTTTAGTCGGACTGGCGGCACGGATTAGTTTCAGTTCCGCTTCGACATCATCCCGTAAATAAGTCGGCGTGACAAAATAAAAACGTTCGGCTTCATTCTTAGTAAAAAAGCTAACTTGGCCTTGATTAGGCTGAGCCGAAATTTGCGCCGCGCTTGGTTTAAGCAATTCTAAGGCCACCGCGAAAAAAACCGTTTCTAAACGTTCACCCTCTAAAACAGGATCATTAATATTACCCAACGCCGCTAAACGAGATTCATAGCGGTCGCGAGCCGCGGTGTATAGTTTCTTGGCGATATCCCAGAGATTATCATAAAAAACATTTTCTTCTACGTCTTTAAAAACTTTCTTAACCACACTCTGATATTGATAAATAATAAAATCGGCCGTAACCAGTAAAGGAATCTGCCGGCTGTTTAAATTACTATAAATAGCCGAAAAATCGGGCGCTTCTTTGAGCCAAGGATTATTAATGACCGTAAAACCATTATTATTTAAATTATCTAGACCGGCATCTAAATTTAATTTTCGGGAAACATCGTAATAATTAAGCACGTCGATCTTAACATTAAGAGGTAACTGATAATCATTTATTTTAGAAATTATTTGATTGTCCGGCGGTTCGTAAAAACTGGCGAAAGAAAGATATTCTACAGTAGAACTGGAAAAAGAAAAATTACTAATAGTGGTAGTCGCTCCGCTCGCTAAATCAGAACTAGGTAAAACCGCGACTGACGACGTAACGGCCGCGCCGCTAGCGGTAGACTGGGGTAAATCGGCACTCGGCTTAGCGGCCCGAAAATATTTTTGCCCAATAAAAAAAATAACTAATAATAAAATAAATCCACTTAAAATTAAACTAAGAATGAGCCAAGTCCTTTTAAACGGCGTCCGGGGAGGCTTAGTCGGCTGCGGACTGGCACTATCAGCGGCCTTTAGCTCGGAAGATAAAATTGTCGACGGCGCAGAAAACATAGATTTATTTTAAATAATAATATTTATTCTGCAAATGGGCTTCATAAGTCTTAGCGTAAATAACCGTATTCTTCCCCTTGGGAGTCAAAAAATAATTATAATCCGTCAAAATTGGATAAACAGCTGCTTCTAAGGCTAAAAGACCGGGATTACAAATCGGACCCGGCGGCAAGCCGCGATACTTATAAGTATTGTACGGCGAATCAAGCTCTAGTTCCGAACCGCTATGACTCGGATTTTTATCATTTAAGATATAGGATAAGCTAGCATCTGACTCAAGGCCTTGACCGTTCTTTAAACGGCGCCAAAAAATACCAGAAATAATTCGCGCCTCACGATTATCGCCCACCTGATAATTAAGCGGCGCCTCTTTCTCAATTAAGGAGGCCATAATAACGATACTATAGATAGTTTTCCCCTGTGCTTTAATATCGGCGCGCATTTTAGAGCTTAATTTCGAATCAAAATTAACTAACATCTTTTCGATAATCTCCCCTTCAGTCGAACTAGCGTAAACCCGATAGGTATCGGGAAATAAATAACCCTCCAAACCATAGTATTTCGGCTTATCCGCTAAAAAAGAAAACTTATCTGACCAATCGGGCAGGGGCGATAACTCCGGGTAAGAGCGATAATCGGTTTGCGACTGGCCCGCCGCCTTAAAAAATTTAACGGCTGACCACGGTCCTGATTCAGTCAAATATTGCCCAATATTTTCATTAGTCCAACCTTCTAAAATTTGAATAGTTTCCTCTGCTTTAGGAATAATCTTAACCGGCGACGACGGAGTAAATTTACTAATTACTTTAACCAAAAAAGAAGAAAAATTAGATTCACTGTTAGTAATAAGCGCGCGATAAACATAACGAATATTAAAAAGTCCAACAATCAACCCCGTCATTAGTAATATTAATAGCGCCAGCAAAAAATATCTAACAAAATATTTCATAATTATTTAGCGGATTTAGACTGGAGCGCGGCGAGCCGTTTCTTCTCTTTTAATTCCGCTGCCCGAGCGATCAGTTCCGAACTAGCACGGATTTTTTTTCCCAAACCGTCCACTAATTTTATTTTTAGTTTTT
>JAVHRV010000105.1:0-1650 GCA_036171815.1 Patescibacteria group bacterium | reverse complement strand
ACAAATATCATATTCCGGAACATTCACGATGTTATGACGATCACCGCCGTTAGCGAAGATCGCCGGTTTAATTTTAGCTAATGACTTGATAACAGGAATTTCGCCATTTGGTAACTTATAATCGTCAATGGCTAAAACGACCTCATCAACATCACGCAAGGCCTTAATAATCGTCAGCCGATCTTTCTCGGACATAAAAGGCACTCGATTTTTCAGCGCCACTTGTTTATCATTATTAACGATGACAACTAATTTATCGCCCAGCTTTTTCGCTCTATGAATCATGTCCAAATGACCGACGTGGAGCGGGTTAAAAAACCCGGACACAGCGACGACGACCGGTTTCTGACGAGAATTTTTAACAATTTTCATAAGATAATTAGCGTAGATTAGATAAGAGTATTATAACAAAAAAACTAAAGAAAGTTGAGGGCGCACGCTCATTAAAAAAACCGCCCGAAAAAGACGATTTTTTTAATTAATAAACTAATCAATGAATTTACATCATCCCCATTCCGCCGTCATAACCGGCCGAAGAGCCATGATCGCAAGAACAGGCTTTCTTATCTGGTTTATCCGTAATCACGACTTCAGTCGTTAAAAACATCATCGCTGCAGAAGCGGCATTCTCTAAGGCGGAACGAACCACCTTAGTCGGATCAACAATTCCCGCCTTAATCATATCAACAAATTCCCCCGTAGCGGCATTATAACCTTTTACTATTTTACTTCCCTTATTTTCCTCAATAATTCTCTGTAAAATCAGGGAACCGTCAACGCCGGCATTGGCCGCAATAATCTTAATCGGCTCTAAAATAGCCGAATTAATAATTTTCTCACCGACCGAAATATTATTATTGTCTTTTAGTTCGCTTTCGAATTTTGAAAAATCAGAACCATAACAAGCGACTGCTAAAGCTAAACCGCCGCCAGGGACTACTCCTTCTTCAATCGCCGCCTTAGTCGCGTTTAAAGCATCTTCAATACGATATTTCTTTTCTTTCATCTCTGTTTCGGTCGCCGCTCCAACTTTAATAACCGCTACGCCGCCGCCTAACTTAGCCAAACGCTCTTGTAATTTTTCCTTATCAAAATCGGAATCCGATAATTCTTTTTCTTTTTTAATCGCTTCAATTCTGGCTTTAATTTTCTTCTCATCGCCCTTACCGTCGACTATCGTCGTATTATCTTTAGAAGCGACTACTTTTCTGGCTTGACCTAAATCAACAATTTCTACCTTATCTAATTTCAAGCCGACTTCTTCAGAAATTACCCGGCCATTAGTTAAAACCGCAATATCTTCTAACATCGCTTTACGCCGATCACCGAAACCCGGCGCTTTAATCCCTAAAACATTAAAAGTTCCGCGTAATTTATTAACCACAAAAGTAGCGAGCGCCTCGCCGTCAATATCGTCGGCAATAATTACTAAATCTTTTTTCCCGGACTGCACCACTTTTTCTAAAAGCGGTAAAATTTCTTGAATAGACGAAATCTTTTTATCAGTAATTAAAATATAGGGTTCAACCATTTCGGCCTTCATCGTGTCTTGGTTAGTAATCATGTAAGGAGAAATATAACCTTTATCAAACTGCATCCCCTCCACGACTTCTTTTTCAATACCAAAAGATTGCCCCTCTTCTACCGTAA
>JAVHRV010000104.1:0-1771 GCA_036171815.1 Patescibacteria group bacterium | reverse complement strand
TTAAATATTGATAAACTATTCACAAAAATAAAAAACGAAAATATTAATGAATTAATTATCGCCCTTAATTTTACTCTAGAAGGTGAAACAACGGCTCTCTATCTGACTAAGATTTTAGGGGAAAAAATAAAAATTAGTCGTCTGGCTAAGGGGCTACCCGCGGGATCAAATTTAGAGTATGCCGATGAACTAACTTTAGGAAGCGCTTTAAAATATCGTAATAAATTAAACTAGCCGCTATTTAAAAAAAATCCGCCTTGACGAGGCGGATTTTATAGTTCTCTAGTAAAATAAACTTAAGCAATTTTTAATATTTTGATAGCGCTCTTAAGCTGGCGATGACCAACCGTCTTCTTGTAACGAGTCTTATTCTTATATTTAACAACCGTTACTTTAGGATCTTTAGCTGTCTTAAGAAGCTCCCCTTCAACCTTTTCGCCTAAAGAAGGGCGACCCAATTCTAATTTAGCGCCATCGGCGATTAGTAAAGTATCGAATTTAAGCTTACTACCCAACTCAGCGTCTAATTTTTCTACTTTAATAGTCTCTCCTTCCTGAACTTTGTATTGTTTCCCGCCGGTCTTGATTACTGCAATTTTTGCCATAAAATTTGAAAAATTAACAATTCTTTCTTAACATTACTCAATAATAACAAATATTTGAAAAATGTCAATAAATGAGCTAAGATAGGGAGAGGTAAGCTCAATTTATCTAAATTCTATATACTCTATGGCTAATCTATTAATAAAAGGCGGCAAAAAACTTCATGGCGCTCTAAAAACCAATGCCGCTAAGAATTCCGCGGTCGCGATTTTGTGCGCGACGGTTATGATCAAAGGAAAGACGACTCTCATCGACGTCCCTCGAATTGAAGAAGTTAAACGTATCATCGAAATCTTAAGTTCGCTCGGATTAAAAATAAGCTGGCGCGGCGAGCATGGACTCGAAATTATTAATGATGGCCATTTTTATCCGGAACAAATTGATCGGGAAGCTTTCCTAAAGACCCGCTCGGCCCTTCTTTTAATGAGCGCTTTGAGCGCTAACTTAAAAAATTTCTCTCTCCCAAAATCCGGTGGCTGTAAACTCGGTAAACGAACAGTTAACCCCTATATCCTCGCCCTCCGCTACCTCGGCATTAAAGTCAAAGAAACAGCCACGACCTACAATATCAGTTATAACCATAAAAAAGCGGCTAAGTTTACAATGTATGAAGCCAGCGACACCGGCACAGAAAATACTATTATGGCGGCCATCCTGGCCCCGGGCGAAAGTATAATAAATTTTGCCTCCTCTAACTACATGGTTCAGGACCTAGTTTTTTTCTTAAAAAAGGCCGGGGCGAAAATTGAATGGTCGGGAACTAATTTAAAAATTATCGGCGTTAAAGAACTCCATCCCGTTAAAGATTATTCGATTATGCCGGACCCCATCGAATCAATGGCTTTTATTTCTTTGGCTATCACGACTAAATCAAATTTAAAAATTACCGACTGTCCGATAGATTTTTTACGCTTAGAAATAGAAAAATTAAAAGTGATGGGACAAAAATTTAAAATCAGTAAAATCTATAAATCTAAAAATAACCAATTCGATCTAGTGGATATAGAAATTATCCCTAGTCGCCTTAAAGCCTTGGCCGATAAACTTCATCCGCAACCCTACCCCGGATTAAATATTGATAACTTGCCTCTATTTATACCGATCCTGACACAGGCCGAAGGTGCGACGTTGGTTCATGACTGGATTTATGAAAATCGGGCAATTTATT
>JAVHRV010000103.1:0-1866 GCA_036171815.1 Patescibacteria group bacterium | reverse complement strand
GTAACTACTTGCGATTCGGCTAATCCGGTTAAAGATGGTAATTATCAGGATACTAATTCTTGCTCTAATGCTTGTGCTAACCCGCCTAGTGGTGCTGGCACGTATTGCGGCGGCTTGGCGACTTCGACTTGTGCGAGCAACCAATGTAATTTTCCGGGTTTTGCCTGTTTATTATCTAATGGTTTATTTGG
Organism: Patescibacteria group bacterium; assembly: GCA_036171815.1. Lineage (GTDB taxonomy): Bacteria > Patescibacteriota > Patescibacteriia > Patescibacteriales > UBA12465 > UBA12465. The sequence continues at coordinate 1,675 of JAVHRV010000103.1, read as the reverse complement.
CTCTACGCCGCCGGATTGTGGCACTTGTTGTTGCCAGCCCGGCACGGCTAATGATGCTTGTACGGCCCTTAACTCTAAATTAAAATGTGAGCCTAATCGAGGCAGCTGTGCCGGAGCTAATCGTGGTTTATGCTGTGGTTGTTCTAGCGACAATGATTGTGGTTCGACGGCTTTAGTCGGTTGTGGGTCAGATACCTGTTGTCAGGCTCGTCCGAATATAGTTTCTCCTACTTCCCCTTATCATTTAGCGCAACAAGTTTGTCGGAACGCGGCGATTAAAGTAAATTTTGATCAGTTAATGTCTATTACGAGTTTCAGTAATAATGTCTTGTTATTAGCTGAGAAGGATTATAGTGATGGCCCTTGTCCAGATGGTACTTTTGCCACCGCGGGTTATTTAACTGGGCGATTAGCCAGCGGCTCGAAAAATAATTTATTTAGTTGGTCTAACGTGAAGTCTGTCTTTAAAAAAATAATAAGTTATTTCCGGACGACGGCCTTAGCCGATGTTCCTGACTCTAATAAATTATATTGTGCGGTGCCGGGGACAGTGTCAGGAGAAGATAGTAATAATAAAACATCTTTAATTTTTACCCCTCAGAGTCTTCTTGGCCCGGCGACTAATTATTATTTTATTGTTTTTGGGGATGCAAATTTAAATAGCCAAACCGGAGTTTTAAGTTCGGCTAAAATTGGTTTTAATGGTTTAGGCTATTTCAATGCGGAAACTAGTTTATATGTGGCTGGAGAATCGATCATGTTTAATAACCGTAGCTATAAGAATTCGCAGATTATTAAATTTTCTACTATGTCGGCTGCTTCTAATTCCGGCCTTTGTGCTATTGATAAGGTCCAGTTGAGTCCGGAATCTTATCTTTTTAAAACGGCTGATAATGACTTAAATGAAGATGATAATAATTCGGCGGCAGCCACTTTTGATTCGGCAGCCGATCGTGATAAGGTTTTTGTCGCTGCGGCCTATAGTCAGGACGACCAACTATTAAGGCCAGTAACGGGATATTTTTGGGACTGGGACTTTACCATTGATAATTCGAACTTAGCGACCTTGGTTTCTGTCTCTGGTTTAGAACCTAATAAAATTTTAGTGAGCGCTAAGACGGGGATAAGCGATGCCGAAACTAAAATTAAAGCTCAAGTTAAGATGGAGCGCTTTTCCTTAGGTTGTAATAGCGGTGCCTGTTTATGCCAAGGCAATAATTGTCCACAAAAATGTTGTAATAGTTATTTTCAGGGACGTAATTTTAGCGCGTCCAGCGATGTATATATTTTCCTTTGTAATAATCCGTGGCCGCCGGTTAAGACGTCGGGGAGCTGGTCCCCTTGGGTCGATACTTGCCAGGGCTCTTTGGATCCTAACTGTGGGAACTATAATTATAAATTTTATTATTGTCGGGACGCGGGAGCGGCCGGAACACTTGATGATTTGCCAGCGATTATTGATCAGGCGGTTATTCGCGGTAATAGCAGTAATCTAGTTTGTAGTGTTGACCGTCAACCCTGTTCTAACGTTAATACTCTTTGTGGCGCCGATACTAATGGTGACGGTAATTTAGATGGGCTTTGTATTTGGAACGTTTTGAAAGAATCCTATTTTTTCCGAGAGACTATTTTACCGGGATCCGATTTAGTGAGTGTTAGTGATACGGGAGTCGGT
>JAVHRV010000102.1:0-1888 GCA_036171815.1 Patescibacteria group bacterium | reverse complement strand
CGATACTATTTACTATTTAGCTTTCAGCCATTTCCCCGCCATCGGACCGGTAACCATCCTAAAGTTAAAAAATCATTTTGCTAATTTACAAGAAGCTTTCTACTCGTCTAGCCATGAGCTAAAAATAGCCGGGTTGAGAGAATCTATTACTAACGATTTTTGTCATTGGCGACGAACTTTCAACTTAAATCAAAAATTATCTGATTTAGAGAAAGAGGGAATTAGTTATGTCGGCTTCGGTGACCAAGCTTACCCCGCTATCTTAAAAAATATTGCCGACCCGCCTATTATTTTATATTATAAGGGGAGCCTCTCTTTTGAACTAAAAAATCGTTTAGCCGTGGTCGGCTCGAGAACTCCCAGCGCCTATGCGGAAAAAATAATCAACTCGCACTTGCCGCCGCTCATTAAAGCTAAGATCGAAATAATTAGTGGTTTAGCAATTGGCACCGATACTCTCGCCCATCAAACTAGTCTCAATTACCAAGGGCTAACCTCAGCCGTATTAGGCTCAGGGCTCAGCCTCAGAAATATTTACCCAACCAGTAATCAAAATTTAGCTAAACAAATCGTCGCCCAAGGAGGAGCAATAATTTCCGAATTTCCGCCCGATATGCCACCGTTAAAACAAAATTTTCCTAGACGCAATCGCCTAATTTCCGGCCTAACACAAGCCACCTTAATCGTCGAAGCTAAGGCTCGGTCAGGCACACTCATTACGGCTCATTATGCCTTAGAACAGGGGCGCGAAGTATTAGCCGCTCCTGGTAATATCTTTTCTTTAACTTCCGAAGGAACCAATAATTTAATTAAAGAGGGAGCTAGCCCCGTGACTAATGTCCAAGATATTTTAGAAATATTTAAACTGGAAAATCCTCTCGACCAAGATAAAAATCGACCTAATCGGCAAGACAAAAAATTGGAGGCCGCGATTAATAAAAATAGCCAATTCGCTAATGCCACTGAACGCTTAATTTATAATATAATAAGCCGATCATCGCAGCGAGCGGAGACCATTTGTCCCGATGAAATTATTAAAGAAACAAAGCTGAATACTTCAGTAGTTAATAGTTCCCTGAGTCTACTAGAAATTAAAGGGCTTGTTAAAAATACTGAATCCGGCTATGATTTAAATTAAATTATCAATTTATGAGCCTCATCATCGTCGAATCGCCTACCAAGGCTAAAACTATTAGTAAATTCTTAGATAAAAAATACCAGGTCGAATCTTCATTCGGCCATATTCGAGATTTGCCAAAAAGTGAAATGGGGATCGATATTGAAAAAGACTTTACCCCACGCTATATCATCCCCACTAAAGCGAAAAAAATAGTTTCTGCCCTTAAAGCCGCCGCCAAAAAAACTGACGAAGTAATCCTAGCCTCTGATGAAGACCGTGAAGGAGAAGCGATCGCTTGGCACCTAGCTCAGGCGCTCGGGCTAAAAGAAGACAAAATAAAAAGAATTGCTTTCCACGAAATAACCAAGGGAGCAATTTTAGCTGCTTTAAAAAATACCCGCCCCATTGACTATAATATGGTCGACGCCCAACAAGCGCGTCGTATTTTAGACCGCTTAGTCGGCTACGAATTATCTCCTTTCCTCTGGAAAAAAGTCGCTAAAGGCCTGTCGGCCGGCCGCGTCCAAAGCGTCGCGACTCGGCTTATTGTCGAAAGAGAAAAGGAAATTAAAAATTTTATTAGCGAAGAATATTGGACGATATCCGCCGCGCTCGCCGAAAATAAAAAAACAGAGGTATTCCAAGCCGACCTCTATAAAATTGATAAAAAAACCTTCCCTAAACTTAGTCTCAAAAAAGATCAGGCGGCGGAATTAAAAGAAAGTCTCGCCTCAGCTGAATATCAAATACAAAAAATAGAAAATAAAC
>JAVHRV010000101.1:0-1939 GCA_036171815.1 Patescibacteria group bacterium | reverse complement strand
CGAAATTTAAAATACTCAAAAGGAACACCCCCAGCGCCAATCCGCCTGACGGTTTGGCCATCATCACGTTTGGAAAAGAAAATAGAACCGCGAGAATCTAGCTTGATGGCGATGATTGTTAAAATAATAACTGGCGAAAAAATAATAATCAATAAACCCGAACAGACAACATCAAAAATTCTCTTAAAAATTCTACCCCAACCATCTAGCGTCGTCCGCTTAACTTCGACGACTGGAATACCAATGATTTCCGTGACTTCTGTCCGTAAAACTTTTACTTCTAACAAATTGGCCACATATTTAAAAGTCAAATGATTATCATTAGTAAAGTCATATAGTCGCAAAATTTCTATTTTACTTAAATTAGGGTCACTCTGAATTATTTCATCGACTCTGGTATGTTGAATGAATTCGGCGAGCTCCTGAGCCGTCTCTAAAGAAAAATCTCGCAGACGTTTAACCACGGTGAAACCCGATTGTTTATTACCAGAAAATTCGGCAATTAAATTCTCCGTAGTTTTAGAATTACCGACGATAATAACCTGGTGCGTCCCGACGCCATATCTAAATAAAAAACGTTGAAACCAACGAATAAAAATATGAGTCAAACTAATATAGATAACGGCAAACCCCCAAGCGGCTAAAACAATAAAACGCGAATCAAATAATTCGCGCTCGAAAAAGACTAAAATAGCGACTAGCGCTAAGCCCGTCGAACAAGCAAAAAATATTTTACTTAATTCTTGGGCTACTTGTCTAACGCCGCGGATCTGATATAAACCAGCGATAATAAAAATAATTATCCATAAAGCGGCGATGATTAAAACCGACTCAAAATAATTAAAAAACGGTAAATCAAAAATTACCGGTCTAATACTCTTAAAGGGTCCAGAAAACCGAACATGATAAGCAGAAATACCAGCGAGAACTAAAACAATAAAATCAAGCGGCACTAACAAGACTGAAAAAAATGATTCAGCTTTTTTCATATATTAATTGGCTTATATATAATTGCTATTAGGGCAGCTATAAGCCGGATTCTGTTCTAGCGACCATTTATCTAGGCTGATTATTACTAATCAGCTCGAGCGAGCTACTTTTCTTGGCGGCCACTTGGCGGCCAGTTTGCTCTTGCTTCTGATAGGGTTTACCGCGGACTTTCCGTCACCGGAAGCCGAAAGCAGTCGCCTAATGAAAGACATCTGCTTACTTTTCACCTTTTATTCTGTTTATAATGTTTCAGAATTAGTATTGTCTCTGTGGCACTGTCCCTAATGTGTCAAACGGCTGATTTACCAACAGGCTGACACACCGGTGGGCGTTACCCACTATCATTTTTTAGCTAAAAATAAGCTAAATTGAAGTCCGGACTTTCCTCCCCGATAAGAATCGGAGCGATCGCCCGCTTACCCTAATAACTTCTTAATCCTACAATAAAACAAAGAAAAAGGCAAATTAAATTAAAGTTATTTACTTAGTATTAAGATAAATATCCTCAATTTGTACCGGGCTTAAAGCCCCAGTATATATGCTTAAATCATCAATTTCTGAGCCATCACTACCAGAAGTAATTTTTAAACTTTTAATTTCTTCGCTTGGTTTTATCCAAACAAGCGCCGTACTGGCTCGTTCTCGGCCATCGACATAAAAACTTAATTTATAACGATAGGAATCATAAACTAAGGCTAAATGATGCCAAAGATTATCATAGGGAATAAATTCATTTATCCCCTCCGACAAAACATTTTGGCTACCATTAAACCAAAAACCTAAACGATAATAATCCATTAATAGAGAAAATAAATTGGTTTCATTATTAGCTCCGCCTCGCAAATGAATATCGGCTCGCCCGCCATTAGGATACGCGGTGTTCCGCCACCAAAAAGCTAAGGAGAGATCTGAAGATTTAATTGGCTCTTTAAACGCCGCTGTGAAATTC
>JAVHRV010000100.1:0-1958 GCA_036171815.1 Patescibacteria group bacterium | reverse complement strand
AAAGTATTTCAAGATAAAAATCAAGCCTTAAAAGCTCTGGTAATCATACTGGAGCTTTTGGCTATGGGCCTAGCCGTTTATTTAATTGTCATGCCCATCTGGCCGACGCTCCAATATAGATATTTTAATAGAAATCAGGCTAGCGCGGTTGACGCGCAAAACCTAGAGAAAATTACCAGCCAGACTACCGCCATAATTAACCATCTGCCGGCGGCCAAAAAAAATGTTTCTTTGAACCGCCTGATTATCACAAAAATCGGCGTTAACGCGCCCATAGTTGAGGCCAAGAATGCCGCTGACGGCTTAGATCAGGGCGCCTGGAGAACACCGGAGAGCTCTACGCCGGATAAGGGCGGCAACACGGTTATAACCGGGCATCGCTTTAAATATCTGCCGCCCAATAATTTAACCTTTTTTCTCTTGGATAAATTAACCAGCGGCGACCTCATCGCTTTGCGCTGGCAGAATCAAGTTTATTACTACCGAGTTAAAGAAACCAAGGTCGTGCCGGCTACGTAAGTTTCCATCTTAGAGCCGACCTTAGAGCCGACCCTAACTCTCTATACTTGCGACCCGATTTTTTCGACAGAAAACCGGCTGGTAGTTATCGCGGAATTGATGCCATAAAAATAAAGAGACTCGGGGACAGTTGTTCTGTCCTCGAGTCTTTGTTTTTAGTGATTTGGTCTGCACTTAGAACGGACAAAAGCCAGCCGAGAGATGATTAAGAGGATTGTTGCTCCTCCGAATATGACCAAACTCGGCCAACATTCCGTTAAAAAGCAGGGGATGGCATTAACATAATCCCTGGCTTCCAGCTTCACCTGAGACCAGGCCCAGATGAGTTTAGCGGAAGGCCGCCCCTGCAAGTTAGCCGCAACCGTCGGGTTATTGGTGAAGACGATTACGGCGAGCGTGCCGTCTTCGTTGGTTGCTGCCTTTGGCATCAAGGCCTGAACGGTACAGGTGAACAGTATGGCGCAAAGCGCCAGCATGATGATTTTCATTTTGTCCTTTTTGTTTTTGAGTTTTATTGCTTTAATTATAAAGGTCAGATTTATTTATACCCTAAATAAAGTAAAAAGTCAAGGGATTTAGGTAATGTGCACACACATATTGCACTTTCATGATAATCTGGGGGCATATGTCAAAAACTATGCCTAAATCAACTAAAGAGGAAAAGTTCAGGTGGATTAAGCCCATTCTAGATAAAGAGATAACAATTAAGCACATGGCCGAGGTCTGTCCGTTTAGCGAAAGAGCATTAAAGTATTGGTTGGCTAATTTCAGAAAGAATGGCATAGCCGGTTTGGAAAACAAATCTACCCGCCCTAAGAGTCAGCCCGGTGAAACGCCGATTAGGATTAAGGAGCGAATAATTGAACTCAGAAATAAAACAAAACTGTGCGCTAAAAAAATAAACTACAAATTGAAAAAAGAAAATATATTAATTCATGACCGAACTATCGGCAAGATAATTAAAACCGAGGGGTTGGTTAGAAAATACCGCGTCAGAAAATTGAAATATAAATATGTTAAACTGCCGCTCGCGCCAGGAGAACTGATTGAGGTGGACATTAAATATGTGCCGAAAAGACTGAATAATAGACGATATTACCAATTCACGGCCATTGATTCGGCCACCAGGTGGCGATATTTAAAAATTTACGACAACATGGGCAACGGCAATGCGATTGATTTTTTAAATGAACTATTTAATCTGGCGCCATTCAGAATCAGATCAATTAAAACCGATAACGGCAGCTGTTTCACTAACTGGAGCACCGGCTATCAGAAATCAGCCGACCCGGTCAACCCCAGATTACATCCGTTTGATTTGGTCTGCCAAAAATTAAATATTATTCATTATCTGATTGACCCGGGCAAACCGGCTCAGAACGGCAAAGTGGAACGCAGCCACCGGACCGATCAGGAAATGTTTTACGATAGACACAAAT
>JAVHRV010000099.1:0-9524 GCA_036171815.1 Patescibacteria group bacterium | reverse complement strand
AACATATTCTTGACCAATATATTTCTGATAGCGCTCATCTTTAGGATTAACCGCCACGGCCGTATCGCCGAGTTTGGTTTCCGGACGAGTAGTCGAGATAGAAATAGGAAAATTAGCCTCATATTTAAAAGTATAAAGCTTAGCCGCCTGTTCTTGATGTTCCACTTCATCATCAGCTAAAGTCGAGTGACAACGCGGGCACCAATTAACTACTCTTTCCCCGCGATAAATAACCCCTTCATTATACATGTCAATAAACATCTGACTGACTGCCTTTTGACGTTTTTCGTCTAAAGTAAAGGCTAAACGAGACCAATCAAGGGAAGAACCCATCTTTTTAGTCTGATCTAAAATAACTCCTTGGGTTTCCTTAACAAATTTCCAAACTTCCGTTAAAAATTTCTCCCGTCCTAAATCATGTCTAGTTTTCCCACTCTCCTTCAATATTTTTTTCTCAACAACGCTTTGCGTAGCAATCGCCGCGTGATCAGTCCCGGGTAGCCAAAGAGTGCGCTCACCCAAAAGACGATGATAGCGAATTAATAAATCCTCAATCGCCAACATCGCGCTGTGTCCAATATGTAATTTCGCGGTAATGTTGGGTGGGGGGAGAATAATGGTATAATTTTTAGCGTCCGGAGCTAATAACAAATTATCTGGATTAAAATAACCAGAATTTTCCCATTTTTGATAGATTTTATCTTCATATTCGGCCGAATTATAGGCCTTAGAGAGTTCACATTTCATAGCTTAAAATTACCAAAAAAATTGGTCAAAGTCAATTCGCCAAGTAATTATTTTTTATATTAAATTGACTTTAAGTCAAGATTGACTAGGTCGTAAAATAATTATATAGTTAATCATTAAACTAATATTATTCTCGGGCTTATCTAGACCTCATGCTTAACTTAGAACAACAAATTTTTCAACAATTAGAAAAATCCCAAAATATTTTAATTGTGTTTGCGACTAATTGGGGCGGTGATTCTCTAGCGGCGGCTCTCGCCTTTTTTTTATTTCTCAAAAAAATGGATAAAAATGTTGAACTAGCCACCGCTAAAAATAATAATAAATTAGAACAGCTATCTTTTTTACCCGCCTACCCCGAGATTAAAAACGATCTGAATAATTTACAAAAATTCATAGTCTCGCTCAATATTAGCCAAGCGAAAATAAATCAAATAAAATATACCGTCGACAATAATCAGCTTAATTTTATAATTTCCCCTTCGAGTGGTTGGTTCGAACCAGAGGACGTTAGTATGCGCGCCGGCGAATTTAAATATGATCTAATCATTACCCTGGGCGCCAATGACTTAGAGTCCTTAGGAAAAATTTATGACGATAATATTAATTTTTTCTATAAAACTACCATTATTAATATTAGCTGCCAATCGGCCAATGAAAGCTTCGGACAAATTAACTTAATTGACTTAAACGCGATCGCCGATTCAGAAATCCTTTTTTCACTCTTTAAAAATAATAAGCCCGAATTACTAAGTGAGGATGTCGCCACCTGTCTGTTGGCCGGTATAATCCAAAAAACTCGAAACTTCAAAAATACCAATCTCACTCCTCGCGTTCTTTCGGACACAGCCGAACTAATATTCAAAGGCGCTAGACGAGAAGAAATAATCACTCATTTATATCGTTCCCGCAATATTAACTCTCTTAAACTTTGGGGAAAAATACTTAATAATTTAAAATCGGAAAATAATGAAGAATTCTTATGGTCGGTCCTGCGCACTAACGATTTTATAGACACCGGCGCGACTGATGAAGATTTAGATAATATCATTGAGGAGTTAATTGCGAGTATCCCTAAAGCTAAAATAATAGTTATTCTTCGTGAAGAAGAAATTAATAAAACTAAACTAATTACTTATTCTTTAAAAAATATTAACGCCTTAGAATTTACTCAAGAATATAACCCGACGGGAACCATTAGGTGCGCCCAAGCGAGCTTAGCTCTAGATCTCCAAACCGCGATAGTGGAAATTATTGTAACCTTAAAACGTCGGCTTGATAAATTAACTTCATAATGTTATAAAATAATTGTTACTTATCAGCCGCTTGCAATCTTCACTAGTGATAATTATAATGTAGGGCATATAGCTCAGTTGGTTAGAGCACCGCTCTTATAAAGCGGGGGTCGATGGTTCAAGTCCATCTATGCCCACCAAGTAATTCAGCAATAAACTAGATTAGGGCTCGTAGCTCAGTTGGTTAGAGCGTTACGTTGACATCGTAAAGGTCGCCCGTTCGAATCGGGCCGGGCCCACTAAGAAATACGTTTTTAAAAAACGTATTTTTTATTACTTATTTACTTTTTTATCAATTATTGATAAATTATAAGAGAAATAATAATATGATTTTCCGTAAAAAAGGCGAGGACAACCATTTAATAACAAAAAACAGCCCGTCCATCACGGAGTGGCTTGATTACGAGGAACCGGAATCAGAGGGTCAATTAGCGATTGATGTCTACCAAACCGATAAAAAAATTATTGTTCAATCGACTATCGCCGGGGCTAAACCGGAAGATCTAAAAATATCTTTACATAATGATTTACTGACTATCCGTGGCACCCGCCTGAGCGGTGGAGAAATTAATAATAATGATTACTTATACCGAGAATGTTATTGGGGGGCTTTCTCTCGCTCGATTATACTGCCGGCGGAGGTCGACAGTAAACACGTAGAAGCGGAGCTGGAAAATGGCGTTTTAACTATTACTCTCTATAAACATCAGCCTGACAAAATTGAAGTAAAAATAAAGGATTAAACACCGACTTTAAAATATATGAAATTAGAGGCGCGCCTAGCAGGAATTATTATTATCATATTTTCTTTGCTGATAGCCTCTTTTTTGATATTTTCTTATTTTACTTGGTCACAAAAATACCAGCAACACATCTACCCCGGAGTACACTTAGGAAATTTAGACTTAAGCGGTAAAACCTATCAACAGGCCGAAGCCCTAATCAATGAACGTCTAGAAACTATCCAAAATAATGGTTTAACCTTTACTTATAATAAAAAATCGGCTATTTTAATGGCCGATGTAGCCTCTTTTGACTCTGATTTATCCCATCCCGCTTTTTTATTCGATAAACGAGAAACTCTAACCGCCGCTTACGGAAACAGCTCCGATCGAACCTTTCTACATTACCTCATAAACTTAATAAAAACAAAAAACCATCAACAAGTGGCGGCTATTTACCAATTGAACGAAGGGCTGGTCATCGCCTTTTTAAAGGAAAATTTTCCGGAACTAAATATCGAAGCGAAAAATGCTTCTTTTACTATCACCGATAATTCGACCAATCACAATTTACTAAAAATCGTTCCAGAAACACCCGGCAAAGAAATAAATTATGAACAAATCTTACAAGAAATTAATAATCAACTTAACAATGTAGAAACGGGGGTAATTACTATTAAAACTCAATCAAAGTATCCTCTGGTAAAAGAAGCTGACTTGATAAATATTTCTGCCGCCGCAGAAAAAATAATCAACCGAGGTAGTCTAACCTTGCTGCTACTCAGCGAACTCGGTACATCGACCCGAAAAAGCTGGGTGGTAACACCCCAAAAAATAGTGACCTGGTTAAGCCTGCAAGATTCTCAAAACCAAAAAATTATTTTTCTCGACTACGAAAAAATCAAATCCTATTTAACGAGTGTTATCGCTCCCCAAGTAAATTTAGAGGCGAGTTTACCAAGATTCGAAATAAAAAACGGTAAAGTATCGAGCTGGCAAAAAGGACAAAGCGGACAAAAATTAGAATTAGAAAATAATGCTATCAACATTAGTCAAGAATATTTAAGCGGACGAAATGAAGTTTCCTTATTAATGACAGAAATCCCCTCGGAAGAACCCTCTGGAGAAAATATGCAAATTAAAGAAATCATCGGCACCGGACATTCAAATTTTGCGGGCTCTCCAGCTAATCGCCGACACAATATTCAAACGGGAGCTAACGCCCTCCACGGATTATTAATCAAACCCGGCGAGGAATTCTCTCTATTAAAGACTATCGGTGAAGTTAATGCCCAAACGGGATACCTAACGGAATTAGTCATTAAAGGGGATAAAACAATACCCGAATTCGGCGGCGGCTTATGCCAAATCGGAACTACTATTTTTCGTTCCGCCCTTTCCTCTGGTTTACCAATCACCATGAGACAAAACCACTCTTATCGGGTCTCCTACTATGAGCCCGCCGGGACTGACGCCACTATCTATATTCCCAATCCCGATTTTCGTTTTCTTAATGATACTGGCAATTATATTTTAATTCAGTCTCGTTTGGTAAAAAACGACTTATATTTTGATCTTTGGGGAGTAAAAGACGGCCGCCTAGCTACGACTACCTATCCTGTAATTTATAATATTGTCGAACCTGAACCAACTAAATTAGTGGAGAGTAATGATTTAAAACCCGGTGAAAAAAAATGCACCGAAAAATCCCATAACGGCGCCGACGCCTACTTTGATTATACAGTCATCTATCCCAGTACTAGTACTACGCCCAACATTAAAGAAAGAAGGTTTAAATCCCATTACGTTCCTTGGAGAGCGGTGTGTTTAATTGGAAAATCAACTTCCAGTTCGATGATGATCTCCAGTTCAACGCCCTCTGGATTAGGTACCAGTAGTCTCCTTAACGCTAGTTCAAGTTTAAAAGCTAGTTCTTCTTCTTTAAATAAAAAAACGACCGGGACAGCGGCCGTTATTTCAACTAGATAAAAGTACCCAAAGAATTACTCAAATTTATCGCGACCAGACTAGCTAACTAACAATTTCTCCGTCAATAATTCCAGCGGCTTTAGAGCCGCTATTTTTTTTAAAAGTTAAAACCTGCTGTAAAGCAGTTAATAAAGTTAACACTAACCAATAAAGCGTCAGCCCACCGGGCAAAGAAATACCAATAAAAATAGTTAGGGCGGGCATAAAATAGAGCATCTGCTTATTCATAATCGCCGCCATATTATCTTCCGCTCCTTTAACCACGTTGGCCGTCGGCTTATTGATCATCATCTTCGCCTGCAAAAATTGAGCCAAACCAGCTAAAACCGCCAAATAAACACTAGGATGAGCTAAATCTAAAAAACCCAAAGATAAAGTATTAATAATAGTTGGCCTACTGATAAAAGAGTAAGTCAGCTCTAATTGATTATTGATACTATTAGTAAAAACCCGATAAACAGCTAGTAAAAATGGCAATTGAATGAGGAGCGGCAGACAAGAAGAAAAAGGGTTAACTTTATTTTCTTTATATAAATCCATGGTCGCGCGACTAAGCTCGGCCTTATTGTCCGCATGTCGTTTCTTAAGCTCCTCTATTTTCGGCTGCAAATCTTGCAGGGCTTTTTGCGACTTAATCGCTGTTTTACCTAAAGGCCAAAAAACTAATTTTATAACTATCGTTAATAGAATAATAGCAATACCCAAATCCTGAAAAGAAATAGTATTATATAAAAAAATTAAAAGATTTAAAATCGGCTGATAAAAAAGAATCGTAAAAATTTGCGACATAAAATTTATCTATTTTATTAAATTTAAAAATATGTAATGAATCATCCTAATATATTATATCCTCCGTCCATTATAAATTATAAACAAAAAATAAGCCACTTATTTATTTTAAAGGATCGTAGCCTCCTTTATTCCAAGGATTACAACGCAAAACACGCCAAACTGCTAAAGAACCCCCCTTGACCACTCCATACTTATCAATAGCTTCTAAACAATAGGTTGAACAACTAGGCGTAAAACGACAAAAACCATAAGGATAAAAAAATTTAAATAAACCATGATCGGGAGATAAAGTCTTCTGATAGACTTTTATTAGAAAGACTAATATTTTTCTAGGGATAGCTAATATTTTTAACATAAATAACATTAAATATTAGCCTAATTATAAAGCTTTAAGCGACTGAACCCAGATTTTAGGGATAATCTAATATCAGTAAAATTTTTATCTAATATTGGCGGAAGCGCAATAATAACCAAATCTTTCCCTATTTTCATTTTTCCCAACTCTTCTTTAATAATAGATCTTATTCGCCGCTTAATAAGATTACGGCTAGTAGCTTTTTTGCTAACCTTAGTGCTAATTAATATTCCAAAACGATTGACCTCTAAATTATTATCAACTGATTTTATCCCTATAAGTTTATCATAAAAAGATTGACCAAACTTAAAAGCTTGGTCAAAATCTTTATCAAACTTAATTCGATTATCCTTCGCTAGCATTTCCGCTATTCTAATATTTACTTAACTATTTTTTTACGGCCCTTCTCGCGGCGGCGACGTAAAACCTCACGGCCATCTTTAGTAGCCATTCTCTTTAAGAATCCATGTTTTGTTTTGGCTCGACGCTTGTTTGGCTGGTAGGTTCTTTTAGGCATAAATCACATTTTTAATTTATTAATTCTTATATAAGATAACATCTTTATTTAATGAAGTCAATAATTTTTTTTACTTTAAATCTTGTTTTATCCACTTGTTGTTAACATATTCTGAACAAATACCTAGCTTGTTATAAAATTATTTATCTAATATAATTAGGTTTATAAATATACTCTAACCTAACTCTGGTTTTTAACGTTAATCTACTGGTATGACGAACGAACAAATTTGGCAGGCCGCCCTCGGAGAAATCGAGGTAAATTTATCACGCGCTAATTTCATTACCTGGTTTAAAGATACCTTTATCTCGTCTTTTGAAAATGAACGAATTATTTTATGTGTTCCCAACGCTTTTGTAAAAAAGTGGCTAGAGGAGAAATATCATCGCAATATTATTAGTGCCTTAGAAAATATCACCAAGCAGAAAATCAAAGAAATAATTTATAAAATAGAATTGAAAAAAAATTCTAGCGGCCCCCAATTTAGTTCTAGTAAAAATACTGAAAAAAGCGGCGACGAACAACCAAGCGGGATCTTGAATAAATTCCCTGGCCAAGCGGCAACTTTGGAGACGAATGGCTCCTCGAACAACGGTAATCAAACTGGATCAAATCAATATGGTTTAAACCCCCGCTATGTTTTTGAAAACTTTATTGTTGGACGAGGTAATGAATTAGCTCATGCCGCCTGTCTAGCAGTTACCGAAAATCTTGGTAAATCTTATAATCCTCTATTTATATACGGCGGTGTTGGTTTAGGAAAAACTCATCTTCTTCAGGCGATTGGTAACGCGGTTAGCAAAAGAACTAATAAAATCCTCTATGTCACCAGTGAAAAGTTTACTAATAATTATATCCAGTCAGTAAAAGGCGGCCGCGCTAAAGAATTCAAAAATTTATACCGCAATGTCGACCTTCTCTTAATAGACGACGTCCAATTTATGGGGGGAAAAGATGGCACTCAGGAAGAATTCTTTCACACTTTTAATGAGCTACAACAGAATGACAAACAAATTGTTTTAACTTCTGATCGCCCCCCTAAATCTATCCCCGCTATTGAAAGCCGCCTAATCTCCCGCTTTGAGTCAGGCATGGTCGCCGACGTTGGTAAGCCCGACATTGAAACAAAAGTGGCTATTTTAGAAAGAAAGGCAATCGAAAAAAACTATCCCTTAGATAAAGAGATCTTGATGTATATCGCTGAGCACGTTCAAAATAATATCCGCGAGTTAGAGGGAGCGCTAATTAAAGTTATTGCTTCTCACCAATTTAAAGGAATAGTGCCTAATCTAAAAAGTGTTAAAGATATTCTTAATGACTATGTTTCTAATATTCAAACAAAATCTTTGACACCAAAAGAGATTATTGAGGCCACCGCGAAATTTTATAATTTAACTTATAAAGACCTAATTAGTAAAGGGAGAAAAAAAGAACTGGTTTGGCCTAGACAAATAGCCATTTTCTTAATTCGGGAAGAAATTGGAACTTCCTATCCTAGTATCGGAGCGGAACTCGGGGGCAGAGACCATACCACGGCCATGCATTCTTATAACAAAATATACCAGGAAGTAAAAGAAAATGGGAATGAAAAAATCAAACAAGAGGTGGAGTCTATCCGACAATTATTTTCTAGCGCTTACTAAAAAATGGGTTTATTCCTGTGGACGGACTGTGTAAAAATTATGAATAAGCGCTTGATTAGTGTGAATAAAAACTGTCTAGATTGTTAATAAAAATGGTCTAGATGTTAATAAATAACTAAATCAAAAAAGTTGTTAACCCTAACTCAAAATAATCAACAAGAAAATTAACAAGCTACAAACAAACAAAATTAAACAAAACCCTAATTAAATGACTAAAATCGCAATAAATGAAAATTTATCCACTCCCTTATTACTATTATTAATTATATAATTAATAATTATAAATAATAATATGCGCCTAATAAGCTTACAAGAAAATTTAAAAAGAGGACTAAATATTGTCGGTCATATTACTACCAAAAATATTAATTTACCAATCCTAAATAATATTTTGTTTAGAGTAGAAAATGGCAATATTGAATTAGTGGGAACTAATTTAGAAGTGGGGATTACTTATCAACTCCGGGGGAAGATAGAGGGTGAAGGAGCTTTTACAGTCGACTCTAAGCTTATTACTGAGTATGTTGGTCTCCTGAGTTCAGGCGAAAAAGTAAAAATTGAAGAGAAAGAAAATGAACTTAAGGTTGAATGTGGTAGCTATAAGACTAAAATCAAGGGAGAGTCGGCTAAAGAGTATCCCCTTATCCCAGCAATTTCCAAAGAGAAATATTATAGTGGCCGGATTGATGATTTTAGAAAAGCGTTAAATAGTGTAGTTTTTGCTGTCTCTACTAGTGAAAATAGGGTCGAATTAACCGGAGTTCTTTTTTCTTTTTTCGAAGATAAACTCTGTTTAGCGGCTACCGACAGTTATCGCTTAGCTGAAAAAGAGCTAGTAGTTAGAAATAATGGTTTAATTGGCGAATATAAAGTTATTGTTCCAGCTAAAACCACTCAAGAGCTACTTCGAATATTAAATAATCTAGAAACAACCTCTTTAGAACAGAATAACGGGGAAATTAAAATATATTTAAGTGATAATCAAATTTTATTTTCTGTCGATTCGGTTGATTTAATTTCCCGGCTCATTAGTGGACATTACCCGGATTATAAACAGATTATTCCTACTCAGAGTCAAACTAAAATTTTAGTCGACAAACAAGAAATACTCAGAGCGACTAAAGCCGCCGCCTTATTTTCGAAAACCGGCATTAATGATATTTCTCTGGGGTTTTATAAAAATAAAATTGTTGTTTCTTCGTTCTCCGGCGCTAGTGGTGAAAGTCAAATCGAGATAGAAGCAGAAATTGACGGGCCAGACAATGAAATTACGATAAATTATCGATTTTTATTAGATGGTTTGAATAATATTGATACCGACTTGGTTCGAATTTTTATTTTAAATACTAACTCGCCTTGTTTATTGAAAACCGAAAAAGGAGAAGATTATTTGTATATTGTTATGCCGATAAAACAATAAAATATTAGGAATAGTTATAGAAAAGACCGATCCTATTGGGTCGG
>JAVHRV010000098.1:0-9555 GCA_036171815.1 Patescibacteria group bacterium | reverse complement strand
CACTGTAATAAAACCAATCGGATCCCGGGTAGAAATTCCAACTCCGGATACAAGATATTATTTCATCAGAACCATTTTTTTGGTCTGAATAAAGTTGTTCGCTGTCAGACGACAGAGATAAGCGCCACTCGCTAGCTGACTGCCGTCAAAATTAACTTGATAGTTCCCCGCGATTTTTTCTTCATTAACTAGTGTTGCTACTTCTTTACCGAGAATATCGTAAACTTTCAAAGTGATGAAAGAATTCTCCGGTATTGAATAACTTATTGCGGTTGTTGGATTGAAAGGATTAGGATAATTCTGATCTAAATTAAAGTTAGTAGGTAAATTTTCGGTTGTGCTTATGTCGCTCACCGAAAATAGATCAATGGCTTCAACCTGATATTTCATATTAGCATCAGGTAACTGTACAACGGCCTGACCATTTATAACCTGAACGACTTTGGACCAATATCGACCATTCAATAAGCCCGAAACATTAACGGCAAATCCTTGAGTTGTTATGGTCAACTCATCGCCTGATACTTCTGTAGAATTCGGAACAACTACCGTCCCGCTACCAATCGGATGCTCAGACATTAATTTCCCAATACCGAGATTTCTAACTAGAATATTATCAGGATTATTGATGAAAACCCTTAATAACCAAATTTCTAGGAACGACGGGACTGAGGACTTGAACAATAATACACCGCGCCCGGCATTAACTCCTTCTGAAGAAAAGGTAAGCTCTGAGCTAAGAATCCCTGCTCTATTATACTCGTCCTCTAAAATAACAACGTCCTCCTCGCTCACCGTTCCATTACCGTCAATATCTCCTCGAATACCGTCGATACTCTTTAGAGCCAGCCAGTGACCGTAAGATTTAGTCGTCGGTTCTGAAAATTGAGGGGTATAAAGAATGGTCTCTAAATAATAGGTAATTAAAACGCTTTCCTCCGGTCTTAAATTATTAAAACCACATATTTCGCCAAAACGATAGCCGCTAGTACCATTCTCTGGATCGTTACTGAACCAAGAAAGTGAATAATTATTATTTGGATAGCTTTCTGCAAACCGACCATTCTTAGATAAATAGTCATAATCGGATAAGCTATCCATTGTTCTCGGACTCGTGAAATGAAACTGATTAAAACTAATACAATTCCAAAGCCCGACCTGCATTCGGAAACTGTTAATAGCCTGCGGCAATAAATTGTCCGGGGCTAGTTGAAAGTAGCCGGATGTCCAGAACAATTGTTCGGGTAAAATATAAAGTGTATCGCTTTTAGTCCGGGGTTCGAATATTAACTCTACATGAGTTTTATTCGGATCCACAAATGAAAAAAATGACCCATATGTATCTACTGGGTAGACATAATTTTCCATAGCCTTACCACCACCTCTTACTTCGCTAACACGAGGCAAAATACTACCATCGCCTTTAATACCTAATAAATTAAAGGACAATGTTTTACTGCTATTAGCGGGAATCGTCAGATTAAAATAAAACTGACATGAATGTATCCCCTCGGGTAATAAAGCCGAACCTAACATCACGCTTTGATAACCCAGATTAACCTGAGTAATTCTCGGAATGTTGTCATAGAAGTACTGCTGACTCACCGAAAATATCAGTGAATTAATGTCGACATCGTTGCTTCCAGCCGTTATCACAATCTCCATGATTTTTAAATCATCAGGGATCTGATCAACAACGCCCGGCCTCTCTTGCCAGGGCGAATCCGGGCTCAGAGAAACTGTAAACAGTTCTCCGTTAGTGGAGGGGGGAAGAATCTGCGCTCCGGCTTTACAAGAAAAACCCGATAACAAGAACAGAACAACAAAAAACATGAAAGAAACTGTGAACTTTTTCATTTTGGACTCCTTTTGATGATTGAATTTTTATTTGATATTAGTAAAATTATTAATAAAATTACCTATATATTTGGGAAAGATCGCTTAACTGATAAACTATACTCCACATCGTTAATATTGTCAATATTTAAAAAAATAACAGTTTTAAGTATAATTAAACTCTAGAATGTAAAAATCCCGCTTAAACGGGAATTATAATAATAATATGCCATTAATCCCAACCGTTATTGAAAAGGAAGGCCAAATCGAACGAGCTTATGATATTTATTCCCGTCTTCTAAAAGATCGAATAATCTTTCTCGGCGAGGCCATCGACGATCATGTAGCTAATATCGTCATCGCTCAACTATTATTTTTAGACGCGGAAAATAAAGACCAGGATATTAAATTTTATATTAATTCGCCGGGCGGCTCAGTGACGGCGGGTTTAGCAATCTATGATACGATGCAATATATTAAATCCGATGTCTCCACTATCTGCGTCGGCTTAGCGGCCTCCATGTCGTCGGTTCTCTTAGCCGCTGGAAAAAAGGGGAAAAGATTCGCTTTGCCAAACAGTGAGATCATGATTCATCAAGTGATGGGTGGCGCTGAAGGGCAGGCTTCGGATATAAAAATCCGCGCGGAACATATTCTCAAAACTAAAGATAAGATGAATAGAATATTAGCGTCCCACACCGGTCAAAAAATAACCACTATTGAAAAAGATAGTGATCGGGATAATTTTATGACTGCTCCGGAAGCTCTTAAATATGGTCTGATTGATAAAATACTCGGCCAACCAATCAAGTAAATCATCAACTTAAAACTCCGGCTGCCCAGCCGGAGTTTTTTTCAAAATATAATCGAAACCAAACTAACTAATTAATTTATTTAATCGTTAGTGAATTAATAATTAATTTAAAAATATTAGGATAAACTAAACGTTGTTCGAGCGCCGGAATATAAGAGACCACAACAATGTTATTGCGTTTCTTGTCGGTTAAATAAAAATTAAAACCATCCTCACCCATTATCCCATCCCAAGTAGCGCCGTCTTGCAACTTATCGTAAGCGACCGTGACATTAGGGAAGGATTCTTCATACCAACTCAAAATACTAGCTTGAGTAGGGTTATCTTGAATAGAAATCTGAACTAAGGATTCGTCCGGCGCCGTAAAAATAACCGTGGCCTCGTTATTTAAAACTTTAACCGGCCAATTTTTTGGATAAATTAAATCAAAAGAAAAAAGTTTATTCTGATAAACATTTAAATTTAAATCGGCGGCTAATTTACCACTCCCCGTCGGATTATAACCGCTATTGAGTTCCCCTAAATCAGAGTAAGTATCATTATCCGAATCGGCTAGCCTAATCGATGTTCCTAAAATCGTTTCTTCTTCATCATTTAAGCCATCGCTATCTGAATCGGCGATCGTCGGCGCGCTGGTATTGAGAGCGGCTTGATCATTAATGTTAGTCAGAGGGGTACTACTAGCTATCTCGGCGGTACTAGAAGACAAAAGCGATAAATCAAAAACAGGGGCAGGAGAATTCTCAATAGTTGAAGTCGCAACCGGCACGGCGCTGGTTGCGACAACAGGGGCTTGAACTATTATTTGGCTGGGATTAGTCTGAGAACTGGGATAAATAATAAACTTATAACTCACATACACAACCACCCCGATAAATATAAGTCCGGCAATAATAATCAGTAAACCAAAAAACTTAAAATTACTAAGCGGTTTTTGTAGTTGATAATTAGAAAAACTAGGTGACATTATCCCCTTGGTTCGAGGCGCCACTGCTTTTAATTTATTAAGACTCGGCATGTTATGGACGATCAAATCCCGATGGACTCGAGGATCCAATTCTTGGTTGGCGTTTACTTTTCGGTTTTTCATAAATCTTAAAAAACTTATCGCCAAAAAATTAAAATAGCCACTAAAATCATCAAACCAAAAATAAGCGCAGCCAAAAACAGCCATTTTTTAAAATGGCTATTAGCGGTTTGCGGCATAGTATGGAGATTTAAAGATAAATGCGGTAAATTTTTCGCTCCCAGCCCCCCCGGCCGCGCCACTGACTTATTATTTAATCTATTATCTAACATAGAACAATTCCCTAATCTTTTTTAGAAATAGATGAAGATTAATTATTTCTCAGGGAAAATCAATTAAATTTTAGGCGTACTACTCGCTGTAACAGGCATTTTACCGGGGCCATTGGGATTATAACCATTTTTTACTTCCGCCCCATCTAAATAACTATCACCATCAGAGTCAGCGCTTAAAGGATTAGTCTGATATATTTTGACCTCCTCATAATCACTTAAAGTGTCGCCATCCGTATCAATCACATTAATATTAGTGCCAGCCAGTCTTTCTTCAACGTCAACTAAACCATCATTGTCTGAGTCAACTGATGAATTAACTGGGGGAATTACTTCTGAAGAGGTCGCTCCTAGAGTATCAGTGCCAAGCGGTTTAACCGCTGGTGTATTAACGCCGGGAATTGAAGGGATATCTCCGACCTGGCTATTAGAAGTTGTTTCATTAGACCCGCTAGTCGGAGCCACAAAAGAACCGCTTTCTTCAGGCGTCTTTTTCACCTCCGAAAAATTATCAGTTTTCGGCGCGACCGCTTCTGGAGTTATATCCGAACTAGTGGCGGGGGCGGAAAAGAAATTTCGATAAACTAGATATCCTCCTAAAAGCAAAACTGCCGCAATCAAAACCCCTAAGACAATTTTAAACCATTTATTATCATAAACGACTGACGACAACTCCTCCGAAATATTTTCGCCAGACGCTAAACCAACTTTATGAGTATCAATCGCCGCCGCGCCTTGACCGGCCCCACGCGAATTAGCTTGGGAATTATCTGTTGGTTTATCGGTTTCGGCAAAAATATCGTCAACGGCCGAATGATTTTGATTATTAGTAGGGTTTAGATTATTAAACATATTGTTTGATTATTATCTATTTTATTATAACTAATAAGCAGATTTTTGGCTAGAACCGTTAGTTTATTTAGCTGGTTCCAGCGACTGAGGACTAATTGGCCCGATTTTAGACGGATTAGTTACGATATCACCATCATCATTAATTATCTTATAAACGGAAACTTCCCCATTCGCTTCCCGCCCCAAAGCCTGAACTTTTAAATTTGCCGAAATGCCTAATTTAGCTTTTTCCGTCTTATCAAGAAAATCAGGAGCGCTAGGTGAAGACTGGTTATTGGTATTGAGCACCGGAGAAAAATTACTCCTTTTAGAAAAAACCAATAAAATAATCAATAAGATTATAATTATAAAAGCGGCGCCACTAAAAATAAGTAATTTTTTTCTATTGTTTAACTTATTAAATAAAACCATAATATTAAAATTAATGATAACGAAATCATTCAGAAATCTTTACTATTCAACAATAACTTTCTTAACGGAAAAATCGTCAATATAAAAATCCGAACCAGAAAAACCATTATTAGTCGTCGAGCCATAATTCATGTTAACCCCGATTTCAATCTGCGGTCGACAGCCACCTGTTGGGCAGGCCGCGTAGGGAGTCGTAGAGGATATTTTGGCCACCCAAGAAATCATTTCATCACTATAAACAAAACCCGAGCTATATTTTTGCCAAGCGACATAACGACCACTCTCGATCGGCGGCATATGTTCCATACCAGTAAAACATTTCTTCTGATAAGGCGCTTGCAAACAACAATGTCCGGGTTGATCCTGACATAAATCGCCAGCCCATTCCGCACAAGGATTAGTGATATTAGGATTCTGACAAGTAAAACTAGGACCGGAAGCGCTACAACCAGGTTTCAAAGCCCCCGGCTCATTAAAACTTGCGCACTGTTGTTCCCAACCTAAACTCGGCGCTAAAGCAACACTGATATTATTCGTGGTCGTTCCTCGATAATAAAAAGACACTTGATAAATATCGTCCTTCTGAAAAGGTAATTTATCCATCTTATACACTAAATTGGCCCACATAACTCGATTAGTATTCGGCCAAACTAAAGTTGCTCCTTGAGCGTAAACGGCCGGGGCGGTCGGATGGCTATAATCGACTTCGGCAAATTCACATTGGGAAGAGTGGTTCTTTTTTTTAAATTCACAAAATTTATAACTGGGGCTACTATAAGCTGAATTTAAATCCTCACAAGTAGATTTATTACAAGTCCCTGGGTAATAATAACCGGGATCTTGATGGAGCCAAGCGCTCTTTTCGCCGGAACGATGAAACGCGGTACTAACGCCGGTCGAAGAGTGACGCTGACCACCGCCATCCCAATTTGTCGGAAACCCATTAACGCCGGTAGCCTCAAAATCAACATTAGTCAAAACATCACTCGTCACACAAACTCCGCAATCAACTGGACAACTCCAACAATTCTCGCGGCTAGTACCGTTCACTAATTTTTGACAATAACCGTCGCCGCAATAACCACCCCCCGCTAACGGCGATTTAAAAACACAATAATTATTAGTCAAAATCGGATTAGGGGTAGTGCTCCCCACACCCGTCTGGCAACCATATTGTAAATTAATGCTACTATTATCAACCATATTAGTTATTCCTTCTAGCCCATCGCAATCCTCCCGACCATCATTATATAAGCCGCCGCGTCCCTCCAAATTAGGCGATTGTTTTATTCCATCGCCACAATAATTATTGACCTGTAAAATAAAGGATTGAGTAGAAGAAGCTCCGTAATTATTAGCGGTTTTTATATTAATAAGCGAAGAGCTCGTGGCCGTCGGTATACCGGATATAATATTACTAACCAGACTAAGACCCGCCGGCAAGCCGTTAACCGAATAGCCTAAAGCATAATTTCCCTGTGTGAGCGGGCCAAGAGTACAGCTATAAGACTGATCCTGGCGCGCTAAAGTTTCGCAATTAACATTTAACAACGGATTATTGACCACCACTTTAATTTTAAAATTCTTAATGGCGGAATTATTATATTTATCAGTCGCAATTACTTGATAAACAAAATCCGTATCTTGATAAAATTTCTGACTAGTGGGGACTAGCCCCGCGTAGGCGACTTTATACCTATCGGCGCCGAGTGGACTAAAAGTCTTAGTTAAATTATTTAATAAATTAAAAGACCCCGGCGGCCCGGAAACTAGGGTCACGTTATAAGCGCTAGCCGGATTATTTAAATTAGCACTCGAAAACAAAAAATTATAATTAACCGGGATAGTGGGGTCTAAAACGTATTCGCCGTTTTCTGCCTCAATAAAAGGCAAAGAAGACACAATCTTCAGCGGCAAAGTAATATTAAGAATTCCATTATCGCGCCCATCATTAACTTCTAAATTAACATTATAAGTACCGGGCTCTCCGGCTAGCTGAGCATAAATTTTTTTCTGATTTGGATTACCAGTATCTTTTAATATCGGCGCTTGATTCATTTGACCGCCATTTTTCCAACCCGTCCAATTTGTCCCCGTCGTAGTTAAACGCCAGGTTAGAGGATCATTATCAGGATCAATAACTTCTACATAACCAGTAAACTCCTGCCGCGCCAAACTACTAAGAGATTTGGAATTTACCTGAGGCGGAGTATTAGAGGCATGTCCGCCATTAACCACTCCGGTAGCAAGCATACAGGCAGAGTTTAGCAGCGGATCATTGGGATTAAAATGATAGCTGGTATCTTTAGTTTCTAAAGTAGAACAAAGGTTATAATTAGAGCCACTACTACTGACCGCGTAGGCGAAGGCATAACTACCGGCCGGGAGCTGCAAAGAGTTATTAAGCGGCGCGCTGACAAACCGATTAGTGTCCTTATTCCAACAAGTTTTTAAATCATAGCCCGGACAAGCCCCTAAACGGTTAATCGGGTCAATTAAACTTTGCGCCGAGACTAAATCGGTTAATAGAACCTGTGACCAACTTGGCCAGGACGATAAACTGTAATTGACTAAGTAGGTGCCGGAAGATAAAAGAGGATAACGAGAATTTTTTTCTTTAAACTTCGCGATCGCTTCCTGAAGTTCGCCGATTCGTCCTAGGCGCTGCATATCGCGACTGATCTTAGACTTTAAACTATCACAGAAAAAATTAGCCGGACAATCCGTGTCGACGACACAGTATTTTTGGACTTTAAGGACACAAGAACTAGAGGCTAAACCCGAGCTAGCGCACTGAGCCGTATTTGGACAGTCGGCGTCGCTCGCACAACTAAGAGACGAAATAGCGCAACTAGGAGCCGGGTTAGAATTTTCTAATAAATTACTATTAAATTTCCAATGGGAGACTAATTGACCGAGGATATCGACGGTTTTAACCGCCGGCTCTTGATTATAAGAAATTAAATAAATATTAGTAAATATGCTGGTAGAAGTAACATTAGCCGCGTTAACGTAGACCGTTCGACCGTCGCGAATCGCCTCATAACCATCGACTGTTAAAGATTGCGGAGAACCTTGGAACCCTTGGCTCTCATACCAACGTGAAATACTATAATGATTCGGATTAGGAATAATCCGCACGGCGATAGCATCGCTCATACTATTATTAGGTGCCGACTGAGCTAGAGATTGTCTGACTAATAGTAAGGCGGAAAGAATAAAAATAGCGATTAATAGATTGCGGACCTGATTCTTTAAACTAAACATATATAAAACTTACTAATAAAGGCCTTCAAGATTTCTAAAGATATAACATCGGTTGGTCCAATTAAAGGGCTGGAAACAAGAATAGGAGTAACGACAGCGATTATTTTCTGTCTTTTGACAGGTCTTAACCACCCCGCTCGCATCGCGATAGTTGACCGCACAAAAAATATTATTAGTGGGAGGATTACAAGACATTCGACTATCAACTAAAATTTTTCCTTTAAACCATTGCGCGTCCGAACGTAGCCAGCTATCAGAACATTCTAAAACATTATTAGAATCAACGTTCATCTTTACCCAACAAGGCGTCCCGCTAGCCGTCAAAGAATCCGTAATAGCATCCCGCGGAATCTCCAACCAATAATTAGTATCACGCTGACAATCGGCAGTATTATAACCAGAAAAATTACTGTTACAGGAAGCTGACCCGTTGAAACCATTCGGAGCACCCAGCGCTTGGCCGCAAGAAATATCGTCCGCGCAACAATTAAACAACAAACAACCTGGGGTCGTTAAGCTAGAGCAACCATTTTTCAAAGACACTTGGCACTTTAATTCCGCAGATTTTTGACTCTCATTATTACTAACATCGAGCGCGGTTAGGGCGAAATAATGTTTACCAACCGCGAATTTATCCGCAGAGAAAGTTTTCAATAAATCTTTGGCGGTAAAAGACTCGGCATATTTACCAGAATTAATACCACGTAATAATTTATAAGCAACAGCGCCGTCAGTAGCCGGCCAGGTGAAGAGAATAGAATTGCCGGAAACTTGAGCCTGTGGTCGACTAGGAGCGGCCGGCGCTGTCTGGTCGGTTGGTGTCACTGTTTTCTCATTAGATAAACTGCTTTCCGTACGATTATTCGATATAACGCTAACCTTAAAAATATAAGGAATATTATTAACCAGCTGATTAATCGATGTCTGACAATTATTAACACCACCCGACGAAGTGCAGACGGCCGAAGAAGCAAATTCTAAAAAGAGCATATCAGAATCGCCGGCCGGTAAATAATATATTTTATAAGCCGAAACATCAGCCGCCTTAGAGCGCCAATTAATCTGAACCGTTTGAC
>JAVHRV010000097.1:0-1975 GCA_036171815.1 Patescibacteria group bacterium | reverse complement strand
CGTACACGATCTAAAAGACGTAAAAATAAAATTATCTACTCAAAATAATCAAGCCCAGATAATTATCAGCGACCGCGGAGTCGGCATCGTTCCAGAAAATCTTACTAAAATTTTTGAACCTTTTTTCAGCACTAAAAAAGAAAACGGCCGCGGTCTGGGTCTCGGCCTAGCTTCTACTAAAAATATTACCGAAAAAGATTTTCACGGCACGATTACCGTCGTTAGTCGGCCGGACGAGGGCTGTTCGTTCACAGTTCTCCTACCTATTAATATAGTTGATCATGAAAAATAAAAAAATATATTTCTGGCCAGACTGGTTTTACCAGGCTTTATCGCCTCACCCGGTTAAAATCGAACCACGAATAATTAACCGCCTCGGCCTAGCCAATCTTTATCTCTGGCGGGCCTTAAATATTTACGACGATTTTTTAGACGGTAGCGGCCGGCCAGCCCAGCTCCCCCTCGCTAACCGCTATTATCGAAAATTTCTAGAAATATATTACCGACTAAATTTAAACGATAATTTTTATAAAATATTTAAATTTATTCTGAATGATCTAGACCGGGCTAATCGCCAAGAAATTTCTACGCAACGCCTACTCATTAAAAATAATAAAATACTCCTGCCGCCAGTGTTACCCGAACTGACTAATTCTCTAGAGTTATCTCGAAAATCCCTCGCGCTTGGACTAGGGCCCATAGCCATAATAAGCCAAATATCTGGTAAAAATAAAAAAGCTAAAATTGATTTAACTATTAATTTATTTCGCCATATTTTAGCCACTAAACAATTAGCCGACGATGCTCGCGACTGGCTCGACGATTTAAAAGCCGGACAAATAACCCTGGCTAATCTACCGATTTTGAATCAAGCAAAAACAAAAAATCTAACTTTAGATTTTAAAAATCAGCCCGAATTACTTTATTTACTTTTTGTCCGTTACAGCTCTCCAAGAATCTGCGTTCAATTAGAAAAACTTATTAAAGCCACTAAAAATATTTCTCGATCTCTCGGCTTAAAAACCAATAATTACCTAATCACCGAAATTATCAAGCCAATAGAAATTGGCTTAAAAGAAGTTCAACGTTTTCGCGGGAGATTACCACTCTGACGTTAAACTGTCTGACGCTAAACTAATCGATTCTTCCCTGCCGACGAAATTCCGCTAATTGTTTAAGATAATATAAAGCTGATTCATTCTGATGATCCAGCTCTAAAGCCGAGCGCCAGTTGGTCTCGGCTTTTTGATAAAAACCTAAACGCCAATTGACTAAGCCCATCTCATTATAAATACCCGGCAAGTTATCGCCCGCGTCTACTGCCCGCCGAAAATACTCCAGGGCTAATTTAAGATTAATCGGATCTTGGGAACTAGCATATAAAGAGGCTAAAGAGGATAAAGCTGACGGGTGGCTGGGATAACGAAAAATAATTTGTCGATAGACTTCCGCCGCTAAGTTATCTTGACGAGTGGCCCGAGCTAAAGCCGCTAAATTCAATAAACCATGCAAATCGGAATTAATTTCTAACTCACGCCAGCGCTCTTTGAATAACCAAATATCAAGAGAATATTTCTTGAGGAAGGCCGGATCAGTCAGTTTTTTATTGACCAAGATAACTGTATAACGGTCAAAATAAACTAACACCCAATCGGGCGTATTGAGAAGATAACGTAAAAAATTTTGCGCCCAGGGCGTCGAATCAGTATGGGCGAAGTAAACCGTTTTGACTTTATACTTAGTACTATACTCCTGCCATTTAGCCGGATCACTCTGCATCGGCTTATAAATATCGGAAAAAAATTTCTGACTGTAAGCTTCTGGCCGATTGTCGACAAAAATCTTTTCTTGAGGATAAAGATTAAAAGCCAAATAACTACCCAAGTCATAATTATTAAAAATTGGACCGCTTAACTTACTAGCCTTAAAAAACTCCGCCGATTCCAGCGCTCCCTGGTTCAAGCCCCAACCTAAG
>JAVHRV010000096.1:0-9787 GCA_036171815.1 Patescibacteria group bacterium | reverse complement strand
GTGATATCGACACTACTCAAGCGGCTTATTTTACTGGGCTTCTCGGTAATCTAAAAGATAGTTGGGGTGTAGACTATGCCCCGTTTGATTTCGACATTATAAATGTCACTCCCTGGATGGGGAGAGATGTTATGGTTTTAGGAACCCCAGAAAAACCTGGTTTAGGTTTGAAATTAATGAATGCCGGAAAAGGGATAATAGTCGTTAATAAAAGCTCTAATCCTAGTGGACCGGAATATCAAGAACAAAAACTTTGTGCGTATAATAAAACGCTACAAATGACTAATGTCGATGATATGAAGACAATCAGTGATAATTTTGAGCTTGAATATGACGGTTTGTCTACGATCGGTTTAGTGGTTGGAGCAACCCATCCTTGCGATGGTAGTATTCGGGAAGCTTTTCCTTCGACAACTATGCTGGTTCCAGGTTTCGGCGCTCAAGGCGGTAAATTCTCTTTGGTCATGCCGGAACTTATTCGTACCGGAAAATGGAACGGTCAAGGCGCTATTTTCTCTTCCTCCCGCGGCACCATGTATCCGTGGCTGGAGAAACTCGGCGGTACCGGCAAGGTTGATAATTTACAAGCTGATCTGATACATGCCATAGCTCGGTTCAGAATTAATGAGAAAGCGGCCTATGAAACTCCAGAAGTACAGGAAATGGGTATTGTTTATCCTTTCTATCCCGATTTTCCCTTAGCTGCTTAAATAATTATTTTAAAAATCAAATGTATCTTTTCCGAGTGTGAGGCTAATAACCACACACTCTTTTTTTTAAAAAAGACCGTCTTCCGAACGGTCTTTACTAATTTAAATAACATTTTAAAAAATTTGATTAGCGCGTTTGATAATCGCTGGAACGCGCCAAGGTCTTAGAATTAAGGCGCTAGAGATTTCAATGGCGCTCGCGCCCGCGGCTTTCATGCGGTCAACGTCATTAACTGATAATATTCCGCCGCTCCCTCTAATCGGTAGAGTAATGCCGGCTGATCGTAAATTAAAGATTCTCCATAGAACTAACGGCAGTATGGGTTTTCCTGATAAGCCGCCGCCGCCAAATTGTTGGAGAGGCGATGACTCTCGGCCAAAAAGTTTTTTCCAGTCTACGCCGGGGCTGCCATAGGGAAGCGTGTTACTGACGGTTAAACTATCGCAGAACCCACTTCTTTCTATTTCGGTGATGAGATCGGCGCTGACTAAGATATTAATCTTTAGGTCGAGGGGAATATTTAGCTTGGAGGCTAAATATAAAGTCGTTAAAGCTTCTTCGGCTAAATGTCTTGTGTCGTGTTGAGTGTTAGGACACGAAACGTTAATTTGCAAACCGATTTTGGTTTTAAAATTC
This sequence comes from Patescibacteria group bacterium, assembly GCA_036171815.1. GTDB lineage: Bacteria > Patescibacteriota > Patescibacteriia > Patescibacteriales > UBA12465 > UBA12465. The sequence goes on along the minus strand of JAVHRV010000096.1, from coordinate 8,440 downwards.
GACAGATTATTTCCTAAAATATCAAAAAATTTTTTAGCCTCCTCCACCCTTTCTTGCGGCGTATCCCTTAGGGTTATAAAAGAAAGAAAAAACGGCCGCGTAATTTCTTGCCAGCGCCTAGTTTTAAGTAAAACATTAAGTCCGGGATTACTTAGTCCGACGGCGTTCTGGATTACTCCTTTAAAGGGGTAAACTTTAATGCATTTCGGTATCAGTTCCCGCGGTTGAAAGTTTTCGTCGAGAGCCATATGTCCCTCTCGAGGGTCTAAGGTCGCTGTTTTAGCGACAAAAGTAGCGCTATCTAATATTTCTTTAAATTCCGGTATTAGAAATTTTAGCCAGTGGCTATACCAGTAGCCATCGCCGAAAAAACTTAATGATCCAGAGCCAAAAGAACAGCTAGTTACATCCATGTTTCTGATTTTCATGATTTCTCCTTTGTTAAAGTTCGTTGATTTTGGTTTAATTATCTAAAATTTACTTTAAAAGACGATAAATGTCAATTAATTGTTTTTTCCGCTTCGACTATTTTTAAGCTTTTAATTTATCGAACATATTTTAAAAATCTGTTATACTGGGGTTATATGAGTATACTTATTCTTGGCGGCCGCGGTAATCTCGGCGTTCAACTGGCGAAAACGTTTTCTTTAGATCAGGAAGTTATTTCTTTGGATAGGAGTGATTTGGATGTCTTAGATTATCCGCTTTTAAGCGTCCGAGTGAGGGAATTAGCGCCGACTTTAATAATTAACGCCGTGGCTTATAACGCCGTTGACAAATGTGAAGATAAGGAAGAATATGGAATGGCCTTGAAACTTAATCGAGATTTCCCGGGAGTACTCGCTGATTTAGCGCTGTCTATCGGAGCGGTCTTGATTCATTATTCTTCGGATTATGTTTTTAGCGGGACGGCGGAAAAATTTAGTTTTCAGGAAGAGGAAACGCCTAATCCGCTTAATAAATATGGAGAGAGTAAGTTTCTCGGCGAGCAAGAGGTAATTAAGCGTGCTCCATATGGTTTAAAGTATTATCTGATCAGGACTTCGAAATTGTTTGGGCCGCAGGGAACGAGCCCGCAAGCGAAACCTAGTTTTTTTGAAATAATGTTAAATTTAGCCCCGGTTAAGCCGGAGTTAACAGTCGTTAATGAAGAACTAAGTTGTTTTACTTATACCCCTGACTTGGCGGAGGCGACGAAACGTTTGTGGGAGCTGGAAGTTCCTTTCGGGATTTATCATTTAGTTAACGAAGGATCCTGTACTTGGTATGATGGTGTTCTCGCTTTATTTCATTATAAAAAAATAAAGAATATGGTGCGGCCTATTCGGAGCGAAGATTTATCACGTTTAGCGCGCCGGCCTAAATTTTCTGTCTTAGAAAATACTAAATTAAAAAAAATGAGAAATTGGAAACTCGCTTTGCGCGAGTATCTAGATAATATTGGTATCTAGATAATAATTATAATTTATGAGAGGAATAATCTTGTCCGGCGGTTCGGGCACGCGCCTTAAGCCGCTAACTAAAATTACTAGTAAACAGCTACTGCCGATCTATCATCGGCCGATGATTTATTATCCCCTAAATACTCTAATTAAAGCGGGTATTAAAGAAATCTTGATTATCGTGGCTCCCGAGAGGGCCGGTGATTATTTGAATTTATTAGGTTCGGGTAAAGAGTTAGGAGTAAAGTTTACGTATGAAATTCAGGATCATCCGGAAGGTATCGCCCAGGCCTTTTTAATCGGCGAGAATTTTATTGATCAGGAAGATGTTGCGCTTATTTTAGGCGACAATATTTTTGAAGATGATTTCGTTCAGGAAATACAAGGTTTTCGGGGCGGGGCGAAAATTTTTGCCAAAAAAGTAACTGATCCAGAGAGATTCGGCGTCGTTAAATTTGACGATCAGCGGAAAGCTCAGAAAATCGTCGAAAAGCCTCAGGAGTATTTGAGCGATTACGCGGTGACGGGTTTATATATATACGATAAGCGGGTGATTGAAATAGCGAAGAATATGGCGCCGAGCGCTCGCGGGGAACTGGAAATTACTGATGTTAATAATTGGTATTTAGCTAAAGGGGAGTTAGAAGTTGCCTTAGTGAATGGCGAGTGGTTAGATGCCGGAACTTTCGATAGCTTACTTAAGGCACAAAATTTTGCCAAAGAAAAAATGGCTGATAAGATGATTATCTAATATGAAATTAGTTGTTGGCTTTATTCTTTATAATGAGTTTAGCGCTAAATATTTACCATTTTTTTTACCGAGCTTACTAACGGCGCTTAGTTTTTTAGCGGTCGCTGATTATGAGATCTACGCTTTTGATAATAGTTTATCTAGCCATGATGAAAACAGGCGCCTCTTAAAAGATTTTGAGCGAGACTATCGAGATACAAAAGGGCTAGCTCCGAAAATTAACTATTTTAGTCAGGGGGCTAATTTAGGTTATAGCCGAGCCTATAATATTTTAATTAATGAAGCGCTTAAAAATCAGGCCCAATATTTTTTAATCCTTAATCCGGATATTTTGCTTGAGCCGGGGGCGATTGAGAGCCTGTTAAATAAATTAGAAGCTGACCGTCGTCTCGCTTCGGTAGCGCCGAAGATTAGACGCTGGGATTTTTCAAAAAATGTTCAGACTACTATTATTGATTCTGCCGGTTTAATTCTCGAACCGGGACTAAAATTTTTAGATTTAGGGCAGGGCCAAGTCGATCGAGGTCAATTTGACCGATTTGAGATCTTAGGTCCTTCGGGCGCCGCCGGTCTTTTTCGTCTTGACGCTTTAGTTAAAATAGCTGAGCGACGTCAAGGTTCGCTAGCTCCGGAATATTTTGATGAGCGGTTTTTTATGTATAAAGAAGATTGTGATTTAAGCTACCGCTTATTTTTAGCGGCTTATAAGTCTGTTCTAGTTCCTGAATCTTTGTTTTATCATGACCGAACGGCGACTGCTTCAGGGCGGGGGATAGGCCGAGCTATCTTAGATCGTCGCCATAAAAGTCAACAAATTAGAGCCTGGTCTTTTAAAAACCAACATTTAATTTTTCTAAAACACTGGAAAACACAAAATTTTGTCAATCGTTGTTTCATTATTGTTCGAATTTTAAATATGTTTGTTTTTGCTTTAATATTAGAGCAATTTCTTCTAAAACAATACTATTATCTTTTTCGTAGTAACACGGCATTGACTAATATAAAATAATATGATAAGTTAAGGAAGAATTAAAGGAAGAATTAAATAACTTAAGGTCTTATTTTTTTTATATGGACAATTTATTAGAAAAAATTATTAAGGAGAAAAAAGAACAAGAATTAATTCGCCTTGATGCGATTAGTATTGTCAACTCTTTATTTTCCGAGTTATTAGATCGAGAAAAAGATATTTTATCTCGTCGTTTTGGTTTGAAAGGAAATAAGGGAGAGACTTTAGAAAAAATTGGTGGCCTTCATAAATTAACCCGGGAACGAGTTAGACAAATCGAAGCGGCCAGTATTAAAAAAATTAAAAAATTAGACAAGCTTACAGAAGCCGTCGCTACTTTAAAAGAAGTTGTTCAAAGTTTGCTTTCAGAACATGGTGGCCTGATGCGGCGTGATTATTTATTGGATATTTTATCAGTTATTTGTTTGGAAATTAAAGGTGATGTTTTGGCGGGCGCTCCTGAGCAAGAAATCAGTCGTCAGAGTTATCGCAATCATTTTAATTTTTTGATTTCTAAATTAATGAATGATGATTTAGAGTTAGTGGATGATGTGGAAGATTTTAATCCGGCTTTTAAGATGAAAGACGGCGCCGTCGACCATTTAACGGAATTAACTACTGATTTATTGGCGAAAGTCGATGGTTTAAAAAAGACTTTGAGTACTGAAGAATTATTAGATTTATTAAAGAAGTTAGACGTTTATAGTAAGCATGAATTAAGACTAAATCCGGAGTCGAAAATGGATATCAGTCCTATCTTTAAAAGCCAGATTTTTCCTGATAAAGCGGAGTTGATTAATAGTAATAAGATTCTTTATTCTCTTTTGCAGACGGTTAAGAATTTAGAACAAAATAAGTATGGCGATTGGGCTTTGGCTCATTGGGGGGAAATTAAACCGAAAACCGTTAATGATAAAATTTATTTAATTTTAAAACATCAAGGACAGCCTCTGCATTTTACAGAAATTGCTAAACAGATTAACGCCATTAAATTTGATAAAAAAGTTGCTAATGCGGCCACGGTACATAATGAACTTATTTTAGATAATCGCTATATCTTGGTGAGCCGAGGGACTTACGGCCTTAAGGAGTGGCAAAAATAAAATTTAATTAATATTAGTCTAGATTATCATGAGTTGATTAATTTAGACCATCATAACTTCCCGAATTTAGAGCTAGGTTTTTAAAATAAAATCCGCCGTCGCCGCGGATTTTATTTTTTTTAGTTTTTATGGTAAAATTATTAATAATTAAGCAGCCCTAACTAGCATTATTAGGCCATGAATATAGTAATTAATACCGTTCGTCTCGATAATTTTTTTAATCTGCCCCCAGAACAGATGTTTTGGGTTTTTATGGGTAACGTCGGTTGGCTGATTATTTCGTTAGTTTTTTTATTTGGGGTTCGAGAATTATATCTTTTTTGGCTAAGAACTCGTTGGGGAGCGAACCATCAGAGTATTCTCCTCGCGATTGATATCCCGCGCGGTAATGAACAGACGCCCAAAGCCGTGGAGAATATGTTTACTTATTTAGCGGGAGCGCACGGTTCGATTAGTTTTTTTGAAAAATGGTTTGAAGGGAAGTTCCAAAAAAGTTTTAGCTTCGAAATTGTCAGCCTAGAAGGCTATACGCAATTTTTAATTCATACGCCGTCGGAATTTCGTAACTTAGTAGAATCGGCGGTCTACTCCCAGTACCCGGATGCTGAAATCGCTGAGGTTGATGATTATACTGAGGCGCTGCCGAATGATTTGCCGGATGAAGAATATGATGTTTGGGGGACGGAATTTATTCAAAAAGAGTCCTCGGTTTATCCGATAAAATGTTATCAGGAATTTGAACATATGCTCGGGCCGAGTGAAACACAGTTTAAAGATCCGATGGCGAGCCTCATGGATCTGTGCGGCTCTTTGCGTCAGGGCGAACAATTTTGGTTTCAAATTATTGTAATTCCGGTCGATTTTAGTTGGGTGAAAAGATGCGAAAAAGAAATAAATAAAATAATGGGTCGTAAAGAAAAAGTTAAAAAAGGTTTAGCCATGAAAGGGCTGGAAGTTTTAGGTGAGGCCAGTGAGATGGTTTATCCTATTTGGGGCGAGATTGAAAAAAAAGAAGAACGGGCTAAAACTATGATGGATTTAAATCCTGGTGAAAAGAAAAAGGTTGAAGCGATTCAGCTCAAATCCTCGAAAGTGGCGTTTGAAGTTAAAATTAGGATTGTCTATGTAGCTAAACCGGAAGTGATGAATAAGGCTAAAGTGGCTAATGGGCTAGTCGGATATATGAAGCAGTTCATTGCTCTAGACCTCAATAATTTGAAGCCGGATTTGGACATGACTTTTACGAGAACATCTTATTTTTTTCAGAAGGCTCGATTACTAAGAAAAAAGAAAAATATTTTTCAGGCTTATATTAAACGGTCGGAGTCGCGGGGGCGTCGACCCGGTCTTTATAGTATTGAGGAACTAGCAACTCTTTGGCATTTTCCTGTCGAAGCTAATGTTAAAGCGGCGATGATTCAAAAGGCGCCCGGACGTAAGGCGGATGCGCCGGCTTCTCTACCGCTCGCTGAGGAAAAAACCGCGCCTTTACCGGATATGTTTACTAATCTTAAGTATAAAAATAATCGTCCGGCTAATTATGCGGCTGATGATTTATTAGATAAGCCGGCCGCGCCGCCCGCCAATTTACCTTTCGTTTAGTTTTACATACATGAAAATAGGCATTGACGCCCGCTTCTATGGTCCAGTTGGCAAGGGCTTGGGTCGCTATACTCAAGAAGTGGTCGATAATTTAATCAAAATAAATAACGCTGCGGACAGCGATGATTTTACTTATGTGATATTTTTGAGTCCGGACAATTTTGATGAATTTACTAGCGAAGGGCCGCGGGTTAAGAAGATTAAATTATCATGTATTTGGTATGGTTGGCGGGAACAATTAGTTTTTCCGTATTATCTGTGGCGAGAAAAATTAGATTTAGTTCATTTTCCTCATTTTAATGTACCCATACTGACGTCGGTAAAATTCGTCGTCACTATTCATGATTTAATCTTGACTCATTTCCCCACGGTGCGGGCTAGTACTCGTAGCCGGGCTTATTATTATTTTAAGAATTTAGTTTACCATTTAGTTATTTGGTTGGCCTTAAAGCGGGCGGCGGCGGTGATTGCCGTCTCCGAGTTTACTAAGAATGATATTGTCCAAAAATTTAGAATTTCGCCGAGTAAGATTCAAGTGACTTATGAGGGGTTAGCTAATTTATCAAAGGGGAGGGACTCTTTATTTGTTTCTAAATTAGACTCGCATGAGGTTTTAGCCCAGTATAATATTGCTAATAAATTTTTGTTATATGTCGGTAATGCCTATCCTCATAAAAATTTAGAATTCTTATTAAAAGTTTTTAGCCGTCTGCATGTTACCCAACCAGATTTACGCTTAGTGCTCGTCGGTAAATTAGATTATTTTTATCTGCGTCTACAAGATTATGCTCGTTCTTTGAACTTGTGGCAGAAGAATAACCTCAATAACCCCGTGATTTTTACGGCCTATGTCCCTGATGCTCAGCTAGCACTTTTTTACGCCGCCGCTCTGGCCTATGTTTTTCCTTCTTTATATGAAGGGTTTGGTTTGCCGCCTTTAGAGGCGATGGCGCAGGGTTGCCCCGTTCTTAGCTCAAGTCTTTCCTCTCTGCCGGAAATTTTAGGTGACGCTTGTTTGTATTTTGATCCCGCTCGAGAAGATGATCTGTTAGCCAAGATTAATTTGATTATGACGGATCAGGCGAAGCGCGATAATTTAAAACATTTAGGCCAGGCGCTCGTCAAAAAATATAATTGGTGGGAATGCGCTAATCAAACCAGGCTGATTTATAAGCAGGCTTTAAATATTCGTTAAAATGGCGACTAAAGATAAAAATTTATTATTTAGTTTAGAAAGAGAAAGATTCTCTAATTTTGTAGTCGATTTAAGAAAAATTGAGAACCAGGCGGCGCGCGATATTAAAAAAGAAAAGAAAAAAATAAGGGAGCGGGGGCGAATTAGCTTCCAGCGCTTGAGTCGCGTAGCGGATAAAATAAATTTTAATTTGTTGCGGGAGCCGGAAAATATTTTTCGTCGATTAAGTAAATTTCGCCTGGCGGGTGTTCTAAAAAATTTAAATAATTATTTAAATTGGTCGGCGTTTATAAAACCGGCGCGAACTATTGGCTTATGGCCCGCTCCGGCGCCTAAAAGTTTTTGGCGAAAATTTGTCGATGATCAAGAGAGGATTTTTAAGGCCGCCCCGCGACCAAGCGCCACGAACCAGACGGAGCGTCAGCGACTAGATACGGCGGAGACTCAAGTTTTTTGGTATCGTTCACTTTTGTCATTTATCATTGTTTTAATTTTAATTATTATTCCTTTTAAGCTGCTCGCTTATTTTCAAGTATTTGATTTTAAAAATTGGGAGCAAAAAATCGTCGCTCGTTCAGAATTCGCTTTTAGTAATTTACTAGCGGCGGCTGATTCAGCTTCCAACCTGGATTTTAAGGAGGCTGATTCTAAATTTCAAGCGGCCGGAGTTAATTTCTTGGCGGCCGAGAGTGATTTAAATAGAATTAATGATTTAGTTTTGTCTCTGGCGGCTTTTTCCGATAATCCTAAGATTAAATTAGCCGCGGAGAGTAAAAAATTTTTACGCCTGGGCGCTCTCAGCGCTTCTTTAGGGAGTAATTTAGCGCAAGCGACGGGCAACCTATTTAGCGAATCAGAATTAGATTTTTCTAGGCGTTTGGATAATTTTTTGCTTTATGGCCAGTCGGCAGCGCAAGATGCTCAAAGCTTGCAAGAAGTTTTAGCGAGTATTAAGACCGTTAACCTTCCGACGGAATATCAAGCTCAGTTCATGGAATTAAGTCGGCAGTCTGATCTATTGGCTAATAATCTAGTAAATTTTATTAATTTAGCTGATAAACTCAAAGAGTTGTTAGGGCGCAGTAGCGACAAAAGATATTTAGTGGTTTTTCAAAATAATAGCGAGCTAAGAGCCAGCGGCGGTTTTATTGGCAGTTACGCTTTAGTCGATTTTAAAAATGGTCGGATTAATAATTTAGAAGTACCGGGCGGCGGATCTTATGATACGGAGGGCGGACTAGAGCTAAGAGTCGCGCCGCCGGAACCGCTATCCTTAGTTAGTCCGCTTTGGTATTTTTGGGATGCTAATTGGTGGCCGGACTGGCCGACAACCGCTCA
>JAVHRV010000095.1:0-2033 GCA_036171815.1 Patescibacteria group bacterium | reverse complement strand
GGCGTTATGTTCCTGATGCGAATGAGGAATAGGAATTAAAATCGCGGCTTTATTTAATAAAGATAATTCACTAAGCGCCGACATGCCCGCCCGGGATATAACTAAATCAGCCGCGCGCATTAAATCTAAGACTTCTTCATTATTTAAAAATTCAAAAACTTGATAACTAGATAATTTAATCTCTGGAGACGGAAGTTTCCCTCTGCCGACTAAATGAATAATTTGATAAGACTTCGCTAATTCCGAAACGGAGGAAAAAATTAATTCATTAAGAGCCTGAGCGCCAGTGCCACCGCCGGTAATAAAGATAAACGGCCGGCTTATGTTTAAACTATACTTATCTTTTATCTCTTTAACCGATAAGGCGTTTTGGTCCGCCTGATCCGGCGCGACCGGATTACCGATCCAAATCGCCCGCGCTCCATAGTCTAACAAAGATTTTTCTAAGGCCACACTAATCACTGAAGCGAAAGGGGCCATTAACTTATTAGCAAAACCCGGCCGAACATCTTGTTGATGAATTAAAATCGGTCGATGTAGTAACGCTGCCGACCAAATAAGAGGAACACTTACAAATCCGCCGGCGCTTATTACCAAGTCGGGTCGCTCTCGTAATAAGAGAAAAAAAGTCTGGCCTAGAGCGATAATAATTTTAAACAAATCAAAAAAATTATGCCAGGAAAAATAACGCCGTAACTTGCCGCTCATAATAGGAACGAAGCGCAAGGCGGCACTATGATCAGAGTTAAAAGCGGCCACCATGTCTTTTTCTGGGCCGCGCCGTGTTCCAACAAAAATAATCTCTAATTGCGATCGGTCATCTTCTCGTAATAAATTATCCGCCAAGGCCAAAAGAGGCGTCACCGAACCGCCCGATCCGCCGCCGCTTAAAAATATTGTTTTTGTTTTCTGAAATTGTTCGCTCATTATATTTTCGTTATTCCATTAAATAAAGCTCAACGATTAATTTTCGCCTGCTTACTAATATTAATAATAATCCCCATCGCTAAAAGCGATGATAAAGTCGCCGATCCGCCCGACGATATAAAGGGCAAAGGGACACCAGTCATTGGAATTAAATTAATCATGCCACCGATATTTAAAAATGTCTGAACCGATAACCATACGACTATGCCAATAGCCAGAGTACTACCATAGACGTCCGGCGCTCCGCGAGCAATCAAAAGACCACGATAGAATATAAATAAATAAAGCAAAATTAAAATAGCACTGACAATAAAACCGGTTTCTTCAGCAATAATTGGAAAAATAGAATCACCCCAAACTTCCGGTAAATACATAAATTTTTGACGACTTCCCCCTAAACCGCGGCCGAAAAGACCGCCGGAACCAACAGCAATCATCGACTGATTTATCTGATAACATTTATCCTGGGCACTAAAACTCGGGTCTTCCATACATTTAATGCGATCACTCTGATAGGACTGTTTCAAACCGACCATCACGAATAAAGCCAAAATAGCTAAAACTAAAGTGATAATGATATGGCTTATTTTCCCGCCACCGGCAAAAAATACGACAAAAGCAGTAAAAGCAATAATAAATAGGGTTCCTAAATCAGGTTGAGCCAACATCAAAACACTAATTACTCCTAAAATAGCTAAAAACGGCACAACTCCACTAGCCCAATCATGGAGAGAGCCTCTCTTAGCCTCGAGCCAAGTAGCTAAATAAATTAAAAAAGAAATTTTGACTAATTCCGAGGGCTGGAAAGATTGGCCAAAAATATTAATCCAACTGCGAGCCGTACCGTATTCCGAACGTAAACCAGGAATAAACACCAAGACTAACAGTAAAATAGAAAATAAAAGAAAAAAACTAGCAAACTTTTTCCAATAATGATAATTAACGAGCACCGCAAACCAAAAAACTAATAAACTAACCGCTAAACTAATCAGCTGTTTCACTAAATAGTGATAAGTGTTACTAAAACGAATATAAGAGTCGACGGAGGAAGCGCTAAAAAGCATCACTAACCCAAAAATTATCAAAACGGCGAGCGCGGATAATAA
>JAVHRV010000094.1:0-2033 GCA_036171815.1 Patescibacteria group bacterium | reverse complement strand
TATGCGTGGCGAAGACTTTTATGCGAAATGATCTAAGACAACTCAGCGAGTTGTCTTTACAGTAAAGACGCAGCGGCGCATATCTGCTTCAGGAGGATTAAAAAAAATGCCGTTTTATCCTAATCTAATATTTGCACATAAAAAGAAATGCGTTAAAAAATACTGTGTAACGGAGCGTCTGTCCGCCTCTGGAGGATTAAAAAAGAAAATCTGTTTGAACCCGTTCCTACGGGTGAGTTATTTTCTTTTAGCGAAGTGAAGCAAGATTTTAGCATTTATTTTTAAAGTGCGTGCTTCTTTTGCAACTTTTCTTACAATAAGAAAAGTTGGAATAATTTTTATTTGCAGTCTTGTCAGCCGCGGCGGTATGATTGATGTACAAGTGCAGCGCATAAATCCTTTTATGCGTGGCGTAGCCTCTAATTACAAACTGCATAAATTAAATATCGCAAAATGGTTCGCGACAACCAAGAAGAATGAGGGCTGATTTATAATGCTTAACGTAGCGCACGAATCCTTTCGAGCGTTGCGAAGCCTTTTATGTGTGTTATTCAAACTCACCCCTGCCCTCTCTCCCGAACAGCAATCGGGACCAGGCTCTTTATTAAATGGAGGAATTTTTATGTAGCACGTTCCGCTCGCCTGCCTAAACTCTCGCCTCGATTCGGCGAAGTGGGCGGCGAGGCTGGCTGCGAAGCTGGGGACCGCGGATGGGCTGAAGTTGTGATTAAAATTTATTTATTTATATTTTAGTACTATGATTAAAGATGAACTAATAAAATATTGGATTGATGCATCAGATTTAGATTTGCATGCTATGAAAAATTTATATGACAGTAAAGATTACGTTTGGTGTTTATTCCTTGGACATATTGTTATAGAAAAGTTATTAAAAGCATTGGCTATTAAAAACAATGTTGAGTCTTTACCTAAAATTCACGATTTAAATAAGCTGGCAATTGCGGCTGGTTTAGAGATTGACAATACGCTTGCAGATTTATTAGATGTAATTACTGCTTTTAATATTGAAGCAAGATACCCTGATTATAAAAAAGAATTTTATAAGAAAGCGGATTTAGAGTTTACGCATTATTATCAAATAAAAATAAGTGAATTAAGGTTATGGCTTATAGATCAATTGAACAAGTAAGAGATGTGGTATACAGATTTTACAGTTTGCTTTTAAAAGATGGATTGCCTGTTGAAAAAGTATTTTTATTTGGTTCACAAGCTAACAATAAAGGGAATGATAACAGCGATATTGATATCGCAATCGTTTTAAAAAGTTATTCTAAAGACCGATTTTCAACAAGGCTAGAGTTGATGAAATATTGCAGGCAATTTGATGAAGTGATTGAACCCCATCCTTTTTTATCCGCAGAGTTTAATGATGAGGATCCTTTTAGTGCTAAAATTGTTAAGGAAGGAATCGAAATTTACTCGTAAATATTAGGGCTTTATGCCGTAGCAAATCTACTTACCAGAGTGTCATTCTAATATACCCCTGCCCTCTTTTACTAAGAGAGGGAGTAAAAAAATAAATTACCATAACGGATTTTTTGCTTTACGTAGCACAGGAGTCCCTTCCTGCGTGGCGAAGCCTTATTGCGAAATGATTCGAGATAACTCAGCGAGTTGTCTTTACAGTAAAGACGCAGCGGCGCATATCTGCTTCAGGAGGATTAAAAAAAATGCCGTTTTATCCTAATCTAATATTTGCACATAAAAAGAAATGCGTTAAAAAATACTGTGTAACGGAGCGTCTGTCCGCCTCTGGAGGATTAAAAAAGAAAATCTGTTTGAACCCGTTCCTACGGGTGAGTTATTTTCTTTTAGCGAAGTGAAGCAAGATTTTAGCATTTATTTTTAAAGTGCGTGCTTCTTTTGCAACTTTTCTGAAGTTTACCCTGAGCTTAGTCGAAGGGATAAGAAAAGTTGGTATAATTTTATTTGCAATCTTGTCCTTTGGGGTGGACTGTATGCGTGGCGAAGACTTTTATGCGAAATGATCTAAGACAACTCAGCGAGTTGTC
>JAVHRV010000093.1:0-2046 GCA_036171815.1 Patescibacteria group bacterium | reverse complement strand
TTACCATTAGAGATGAAAATGATGTAAGCATATTACATGAAGCAATTTATGCAAGTTTAATCGCAAAACTCAAAAATTAAAAAAATATCAATCCCGACGAAACTTGGTTAAAAAGTAATCGGGAACTTTTATTATCTCAGGTATCTAATTCCGGAGCGACCGAACTTTCCGCTTGGCAAAATTTTGTTATTAACTTATCAAGCCTTTCAAAAGCAGCGGCTCAACCGGTCTACGCTTTCGGAGTTTTTGTTTTTGTTCTGGTCGCGGCGAGCATATTTTCCAATAAACTATTTAGTTCGGCTAAACCGAATGACTCTTTATATATTGCGCGCGTAATTTCCGAACGAGCCAAACTTTCAATGGTTATCAATCCGGAATCCCGAGATAAGTTAGCGATGCAATTCGCGAATAGCCGAGCGCAAGATATTAGCGCGGTCTTAACTGATCCGGCTTTTAATAATGATGATAATAAAGACGAAATTGCCAAATTAAGCACAAGTTTTAACGAAGAAATTGCGACGGTAAAAACCAGAATTAAAAATTTAACGCCGGCTAAAAATGATATCGCTTTAAAAAACACGGCGACTAATTCCGATGTCGTTTCAATCGCGGAAAATAATCTTGATTCCAAAGGCGTTCAATTGTTTGAGAATGTAAAACCGGAAATTACTCAGACGCTTAAAAAAGCGACGGCCACTTTACCGATTATTATAGCGACCACCTCGGCGGTTACGACCGTTGATGAAGCGCAGGAATTATCCGACAAAAAAGAAAAAAAGAAAGCGGCGGAAAAATTAAACGAGGCGGTTAACGAAATTATAAAATAAGTTCTTTCGGGCTTAGTCTAAACTGAGCCCAATATAAAAATTAGCTAAGCGCTAGTTTGTTAGTTTATCTCCAATATCGGTCGCTCCTTTCCGGAAGATTTCCTCATCCGTTTACGGATTAACCGGGCGAGATAAATTAACAAATTCGCGTTTAAAGCCCTCGGGCATTAAAGCGGATTGGCGGACCTATTCAAGGCCGAAGCTTTACCTTATCAGTAAAGTTGGTTTGTCCCTTATAAATTTATTTATTCAATTTATCGCAAAACAAAAATTTAAATCAAGCTTTATCGTAGATCGGTTAAGCTTTTCTCCAGCCGGCGGGCAACCCACGTCCGGCTCACGGAAATTTTAATTAAAAGTAAGTCAGCCAGGCGTCTTAAGCCATAAGACGGTTTGAGGAGCGGGATTCCGACTGATTTACGACGGTACGATTTAAATTCCGTAACGCGTAAAATTGAACAACTTATTATTTATTTAGTGTTTGAACTACTATTGTTCAGACCTTAGTAAATGATCTAAAAAATTATTATGAATAAATTACGCAAATCCTTAGTTATCAGCGTAATGGTATTAACAGTTTTTGCCACTGCCGGTGCTTTTAACACCGTTAAGGCTTCAGCTTCTGCTGGTGACTTAATCAAGATGAGTGGTAACGCCGCTGTTTACTATTTAGGTGCTGATGGCAAGAGATATGTTTTCCCTAATTCCACTACTTATTTCTCATGGTATTCAGATTTCAGCGGAGTAGTTACTATTCCAGCTACTGAATTACAAAGCTACCTTTTAGGAGGTAACGTTGTTATGAGAGCGGGTACTCAAATGGTTAAAATCACAACCGATCCTTCTGTTTACGCTGTTGAACCAAATGGCGTTTTAAGAAAGATCCAGAGCGAAGCACAAGCTGCTGGTTTATACGGAACAAATTGGAACAAGCACATCGTTGATGTTGCTGATTCTTATTTCACAAACTATACAATCGGAACTGCTTTAGCTAATGGCTCTATCCCTGCCGGTTCTTTAGTAAAGAATGCTGGTTCAGCTGCTGTTTACTACTATGATGGCACTAACTATCGTTCAGTTGCTTCTGAGGCTGCTTTAACCGCTAACAGATTTAGCATGGCTAATGTTTTAACCGTATCTAACGCTATTACTGCCGGAGGAACATGGGACGTGTTGCTGCTCGGTAGTGATGGCTTGTGGGGGCCGTTTTTGGATGAAG
>JAVHRV010000092.1:0-2070 GCA_036171815.1 Patescibacteria group bacterium | reverse complement strand
CAATGGCACCGCGGACTTGCATTTAGCCTATTTAGCTTCCGGCTTGAAAGCGGTGGACGAAGTAATTGTCACGCCTAATACTTTTGTGGCTACCACTAATATGTTATTAGCCGTCGGAGCTAAACTGATTTTTTGCGATATTCGGTTAGATACTTATAATATTGATGAACAAAAAATTGCTGATTTAATTACTGAAAAAACTAAGGCTATCGTAGCTGTTCATTTTTCCGGACAAGCCGTAGGGATGGATAAATTGTGGTCACTAGCCAAACAATATAATTTATTAGTCATTGAAGACGCGGCCCATGCTTTAGGTGCCAGTTATCAAGGAGTGAAAATCGGTAACACTAAATCAGATTTGGCTTGTTTTAGTTTTCATCCGATTAAATCTATAACTACCGGTGAAGGCGGAGCTGTTACCACTAATAGCGAAGAACTATATAAAAAATTAAAATTATTGCGCAGTCATGGGGTGGCTAAAGATGATAAAGGTTTTAATGTAATGGTGGATCTGGGCTATAATTATAGAATTACCGATATGCAATGCGCTTTAGGTTCCAGTCAATTAAAAAGATTGGATGAATTTATAGCTAAACGACAGGAATTAGCTAATCTTTATTTAAAAGAACTAGGCGATTGCGATAAAATAATTTTACCAACCGTTTTGCAAGACAACTTAAGCGCTCATCATTTGTTTGTTATCTTAATAAAAGAAATAAATAAACGTGATGATTTAGCTAAACACCTTTTAGCTAATGGTATTGGTGTTAATTATCATTATCCACCGGTCTATTCTCATCCTTATTATCGCGAACATGGCTACGGAGAAACGATTTGTCCTAAGGCTGATTATTATTTTGCTAATTGTTTGACCTTACCGCTTCATACCAAACTTACAGACGAGGATGTTAAATTTATTGCCGATAAAATTAAAGAGTTTTTTATTTAAGTATGACTGATTGTTTGGAAATCATAACCCCCACAGGTTTAAGGAAAGTTGGCCCGGGTCAAGAAGTTTTTATTGTGGCTGAAATGTCCGGTAATCATAATCAAAGTTTGGAGTGCGCTAAACAGATTATTGAGGCGGCAGCTGAGGCCGGGGTGGACGCTATTAAACTACAAACTTACACGCCTGATACCTTAACCATAGATTGCGATAAAGATTATTTTAAAGTTAAAACTAATAATTCTTGGAAAGGGGAAACTCTTTATAGTTTATATCAAAAGGCTTTTACTCCTTGGGAGTGGCAAGCTGAACTCAAAGCTTATGGCGAAGCTAAAGGATTAATAGTCTTTTCTACGCCCTTTGATGAAACGGCAGTTGATTTCTTGGAAGAATTAAAAGTGCCCTTGTATAAAGTGGCCTCTTTTGAAATTGGCGACTTGGAACTTTTAGCTAAAATTGGTCAAACCAAGAAGCCGGTGATTATCTCTCGTGGTTTAGCGAGTGTGGAAGAAATAAATGAGGCTATTAACACCTTAAAAGATAATGGCGCGCCGACAGTAGCTATTCTTCATTGTATTAGCGCTTATCCGGCCAATCCAGAACAGATGAATTTGGCGACAATCCCTGACCTTAAACAGAAATTTAATGAGATAGTCGGCTTATCAGATCATGGCCTGGGTTTAGTGGCATCTTTAACTTCTATTGCTTTGGGAGCGACGATTATTGAAAAACATTTTACTTTAAATCGCGCCGATGGTGGTCCGGATGCTGCTTTTTCTTTGGAGCCTCAAGAAATGAAAGAATTGGTCACCGCGATTAGACAAGCAACCAAGGCTATCGGTTCCCCGACCTATGAAATTGGAAAAATTGAAGAAGAAAATTTAGTTTTTAAACGTTCTATATTTACTATAGCAAAGATAGAAAAGGGTGAAAAATTAACACGCCAGAATATTCGTTGTATTCGTCCGGGTTATGGATTAGCTCCTAAGCATTTAAATAAGGTTCTTGATATGGAGGCTGTTTGTCAAATCGATAGAGGCGTGCCCTTGGACTGGAAATTATTAAAATAATTTTAAAAATGAATTACGTTATTGCTACAATTAAATCTTGGAATATTAAAAATT
>JAVHRV010000091.1:0-10387 GCA_036171815.1 Patescibacteria group bacterium | reverse complement strand
CCATCGCCTTAACCGCCGCTAAACGTTTTTCGTATTCTTCTAAAGAAGCCAAATTAGGATTATAAAAATACCAGGTTATAGAAAAACGAGACGCTAAACGATACTGGCTGATATAAGTACCACAAGGAGCGCAACAAATATGCAGCAGTAAAGTTTTTTTCAAATTAGACGCCTCGCGACTATCACTAGCTGCTCCCGTTGAGCTTCTTCCCGCTCGACGCTTCTGATCGAAAACCCAAAAACCAATAACTAGCAAAAACATAATCGCTACGAGGACTAAAAGCGCTAAAAATTTTCCCCGACTTTGTAAAAAAAGCCCGCTCAAACCGAACACCAGGGACAAAGCATAAAAAATAGAAACGGTCTGACGTTGGCTGAGACCTAAATTAAGTAAACGATGATGCAAATGTTCACGATCCGCGAAGCGGAAAGGATTTTTTCCTAAACTTAAACGGCGAATGATAGTCCAAGCAACATCTAAAATAGGAATACCCATAATTAAAAGAGCAATCGCGATTTTAGCTCCCGAAATAATCGCCAACACGCCTAAGATATACCCTAAAAGAAGTGATCCTCCCTCGCCTAAAAAAATCTTAGCCGGATGCCAATTCCAAATTAAAAATCCTAGAGATGCTCCCGATAGAAGAATCGCGGCGAAAGCAATATCCGGCTGATAATAACGAGTAGTTATAGTAAACAAAAAAATAATAAAACCACCAATAGCGACTATCCCTGAGACTAAACCATCAACGCCGTCTAAAAGCTTGGTCGTATACATCATGCCTAACAGCCAAAGACCAATAATAATTGGTGAAATAAAAAATAAAGAACGAAGATCAAGCAGCCCACCTAACGGATTACTGAGCCGAACAATTTCTACTCCCCCGCCGATAACAGCGACAATCGCTAGTAGAGGAAAAATAATCTGGCGCTGCGGCGCTAAATTATAACGATCGTCTAAGATACCGCCAATAATAATAATCAAAGCGCCGCCAAAAAAGCCTAGTAAATGAGACCAGTCTAAATTTCCTGCCAAAAAATGCCGACTAAATAAAAATAATAAAATAAAATAGGCGCTAAAAATAGCCAGGCCGCCTAAAAGCGGCGTCGCTCGAGTATGAATTTTCCTGCCCTGTAACGGATTAGGGTCTGGTCGATCTAAAACTTGCCAATAAAAAGCGAGCTGGCGTACGCCAGCACTCAGAAGCGCCGTTAAAATTAAAGCGGCTAAAAAAATTAAAAAATAAAACATGCCCAGAAAAAAATAAAAATAACAAAATAATTATAAAGCCAACGCCTTTTCAATTTTAATATTAGCTTGCTTATCAATAATAACATTATCGCGGCGCTTTAATTCGCCGCTCAAGATTTTAGTCGCGATAATATCTTCGATTTTATCTTGCAGTAACCGGCGTAAAGGACGAGCGCCGAATTTAGGATCATATCCTTCTTTGGCCAGTATCTCCACCCCGGCCTTATCGGCTTTCAGTCCGATCCCATAATCCGCCAAATTTTTCTTAATCTTTTTAAGCATTAAAGTCGCGACCGTGAAGACGTCTTCCTCGCTTAACGGTTTGAAGACAATAATGCCGTCGAAACGATTAATTAATTCCGGCCGCATATACTGATTAAGCTGATTATCAATTAATTCTTGTTTAATTAAATTAAGCGCCGTTTTAGCTTTAATCTGTTCTTGAATATATAAAGCGCCGATGTTGGAAGTGGCGATAATAATAGACTCGGCGAAACTAATCGTCCGTCCTTGTCCGTCCGTCAACCGGCCGTCATCGAGCATTTGTAAAAATAAATTTAAAATATCCGGATTAGCTTTCTCGATTTCGTCTAACAGAACTAACGAAAAAGGTTTTTTCCGAACCGCTTCGGTCAAATATCCTAGCGTTCCGTCGACATCGCCGATCATCTTCTTGACGCTATCGGCCGATTGATATTCGCTCATGTCTAAACGCACTAGATAATCCTCATCGCCAAAATAAATTTCACTGACTGATTTGGCTAACTCCGTTTTACCAACACCAGTCGGACCAAGAAATAAAAAGCTGGCAATCGGCCGTTTACTATCTTTCATTTCTGCCCGCGCACGCCGCAAACTCGCCGCCACTGCCCCGACCGCCTCTGACTGCCCGACTAAACGACGGTGAATCTCGCTTTCTAAATTAAGCAGTTTCTGGCTCTCGGAAATAGTTACTTTACTAACGGGAATACCGGTTAATTCGCTAATCGCCGCCGCGACCTGCTCCCGGCCACAAAAACATTTAGTCGGATCATCTTTTAATTCTTTAGCCGCAATAATAGCGGCTTTTTCTAATAAATTAATGGCCTTAAGCGGTAAAAATTGATCATGTAAGTAACGACTCGACATAGCGACCGCCTGCTCTAAAGCGCTATAAACAATATAAATATCATACTTCGATTCTAGGACACCGACTTTGCTTTCCAAAATTTGAATAGCTTCATCGAACTCCGGCTCTTTGACTCCAATGGTCGTCAGCCCATTACCCAAGGCTTTATTTTCAATATAGCGAGTATAGTTCTCCGACGTCGCCGTCGCTAAACAATAAATCTGACGGCGCCCGAGAGATTCGGCCAGAACTTCGGACACATCCAAACTTTCTTGATCACCGGCGCTAATGCCAATTAAATTTTCTATATTATTAATGTATAATATAATGTTGCCGGAACGAGCTAGTTCGTTTAAACTAGTGAAAAGTCGTTCTTGGGCTTGGCTCGGATCGGCCCCCGCCAGTAAGCGTGAAACATCAAGCTCCACTAAACGCTTATCTTTTAAAAACGCCGGGACATTTTCTTCGACCATTAACTGCGCTAGACCACTGACAATCGCCTTCTTGCCGACTCCTGACGGTCCGACTAAAAGGACCCCATTATGTCCGCCGCTAAAAGATTCAAAAATAGAATTTATCTCTTTTTGCCGACCGACACAAATTTCTAAATTTCCCATCTTCGCCTCGATGGTTAAATCATGACCAAAATGGTCGAGCGTCGGGGTCGCAATAGCGGTATAAGCGCGATTCATATTACTGCCCGGTTTTAAAAGCGCTAAACGTCGATAATTATGATAACTTTCTAACAGACGCCGATTGACTCGAAACCAAGCGACGGTATTATAAATTTTCGCGGGGTCAATTTCTAATTCATCTAAAATTTCCCTGAGAGAATCGTCTTGATCATAACAAAATAAAATAATATTTAAGGCGTCAACGCTGCTTTGTTGAAGACGGCAAGCATCGGCAAAAGCCGATACTAAAATTTTCTGTAAATTCACAGCTAATTCAATATGACCAAGTCTTTTTTTATCAAACGGTTCAGCTAAGTGCCGGTCGACTAAATTCACTAGTCTCTTAGCATCAACGTTCAAACGGATAAAAAGATTCTGAATTTCTTTATTTTTTAAAAGTACTCGAAAAAGATGAATAACCCCCACTTCTGATTGACGCAATGAATTCGCTAAAAGATAAGCCTCCTCAATTATTTTAAAACTACTAGCTGAATAAGCGCCCGCCACATTATATTTCCGGCTAGACTTACGACTCACGTGATCTGACTTTTTAGAATTCACCGTAAAGAGTCGAAAATTGATTTTTCGGTCGGCGATTTTAGCCCGGCTGACCGAATAGATTAAAAATAAATCAAACCATAAAGATAAAACAAAAATAAAAATCAAAGGATCGAAATCATGAGCTAAAAGTGCCTTAAAGGGTTGAGCGATAAAGCCGGCTCGATACTGAAATAACCAGACGCCGCCCGCTAGCCAACCCGCCAAAACAAAGAGCCAATTCAAAAATCGTAAAAAATAAGTAATTTTTTCTTTAACGCGACCTAAGCGTATTATTGAACCACGTAAATCACTGCCCCAAAAAATAAAACGCCCCAAAAACCAGGCGCCGGGACGGCCGCTGTTTTGTTCGGCGGTAAAATTTAATTTTTCCATCAACATATAAGAGGCCAACTAAATTATCTAGCGCAATCAAAAAAATTTAATGTAAAAATTGGAAAACGGAAATTAAAAGAAGAAGCGGAAAGGCTAAAAGCCATAAAACTAAAATCAACAAAACCACTAAAAACCAAACTAACAGAATCGCCCCCCGGAAAATAATTTGAATGAGGCGCATAATAAAACTAATAATTCGACTGGCCATATCGCGCTGGCCATACATCGGCACAAAAATATTCTTAAGCCAAATACTAAAACCGAGGGCCTTTTCTTGGCCACGCCAAAATTTCACTAAATTCTTTAATAAGCGCATTAAACCGACACTGTACCACCAGATGGGAAAATACAAAATTTCTCCTAAAATCTGAAAAATAATCTTACCGCTATAAGTTAAAAAATTGTTTTCGAGCATATTATTATAATAGCATGATTATTTTCCGATTGACAACTAATCGGCCTTATATTATGATATAAATTAGCAGTCTCTTAATAAGAGTGCTAATAATCCTGACCACAATTATATGCTTAATAATATGTTTAATAAATTCACGGACAAATCCCAAGAAGCGATCATCAACGCTCAAATAATCGCGACTAGCTACGGCCAAGCGAATATCGAGGCGGTTCATATTCTGCTTTCCCTTCTTCAACAGAATGAAAGCTTAATCAAGCCGATTTTAGAAAAAATGAAAATCGATCCGGAGATAATCGAGGAATATACAATCATCGCTATCCAAAAACTACCCCGCTTTAAAATAAACCCCAGCGGCGGTCCGGTGCAAGCCGTCTCGGGTACGGCGGAAACAGCGCTAATTCTAGAACGAGCGCAAAAAGAAGCAGACGGGATGAGCGATGACTTTATTTCCACCGAACATATTCTGCTCGCCCTGATCGGCGTTCCCTCGCCGGCCCAAACTATTTTACTTAATTTTAAAGTCGACTATCAAAGCGTTAAAAATATCTTAAAAGAACTCCGCGGCTCACAAACGATTACCGACCCTTTTCCGGAAAATAAATATAAAGTGCTAGAAAAATATACGACTAATCTAACCGAACTCGCCCGCCAGGAAAAACTTGACCCCGTCGTTGGCCGCGACCAAGAAATTCGCCGCATTATGCAGGTGCTGCTGCGCCGGACTAAAAATAATCCAGTTCTAATTGGCGAAGCCGGCACCGGCAAAACTGCGATTGTCGAAGGCTTAGCCCAAAGAATAATTACCGGCGATGTTCCTGAAAATCTAAAAAATAAAGAAATAGTCACGCTTGATCTCGGCGCTTTAGTCGCGGGCGCAAAATTTCGCGGCGAATTTGAAGATCGTTTAAAGGCCGTTCTGAAAGAAGTAAAATCCCAAAATGGCCGCATCATCTTATTTATTGATGAACTCCATACTTTGATTGGCGCCGGCGCTTCGGAAGGGTCAATGGACGCCTCTAATATGTTAAAGCCGGCTCTCGCCCGGGGCGAACTCCGCACTATTGGCGCGACGACGACAAAAGAATACCAAAAATATATCGAAAAGGACGCCGCGCTAGAAAGAAGATTCCAACCAATTTATGTCAGTGAACCGAGCGTGGACGATACTATTAGCATGCTCCGCGGACTTAAAGAAAAATACGAAGTCCATCACGGCGTTCGAATCACTGATAACGCCCTTATTGCGGCGGCTAAACTTTCTAACCGTTATATTAGCGATCGTTTTCTGCCCGACAAAGCCGTAGACTTAATCGACGAAGCGACTTCTTCGCTCCGGATGGAAATCGATTCCATGCCCGACGAACTCGATCAACTAAAAAGAAAAATAAATCAATTAGAATTAAATAAAGCTGGACTAATGACCACCGACAAAAAATCTTCGAAACTGCGAACTTTAAATATTGAATTAGCTAAACTAAAAGAAAAAGCTAATCAATTAGAACTCCACTGGAATAACGAAAAAATGATCATCTCCCAAATTCGGGAATCAAAAAAAGCTATAGAAGATCTAAAAATAAAAGCGGAAATCGCTCAACGACAAGGCGCTGATTTAACCGAGGTTGCTAAAATAAAATACGGCCTAATCCCGGAACTGGAGAATAAAATTAAGAACTCTCAAGAAGAATTATTAAAAATTCAGAAAAAAGGCCAAAGAATTTTGAAAGAAGAGGTCGATGAGGAAGATATCGCTAAAGTCGTCGCCCGCTGGACCGGTATTCCGGTTAATCGTATGCTGCAAGACGAAATCTATAAATTAAGCGCGGCCGAAACCGCTTTAAATAAAGAAGTCGTCGGCCAAGACGAAGCGATTAAAGCGGTGGCTAACGCCCTCCGCCGCAGCCGCGCCGGCATTAACGAAGAAAAAAAACCAATCGGTTCCTTCTTATTTGTCGGACCGACCGGTGTCGGTAAAACCGAACTCGCTAAAGCGCTGGCTAATTTTATCTTTGACGACGAAAAGGCCTTGATCCGACTAGACATGAGCGAGTTCATGGAAAAACATAGCGTCGCGAAACTGATCGGTTCGCCTCCCGGCTATGTCGGTTATGACGAAGGCGGACAACTAACTGACCGCGTTCGTCGCCATCCTTATAGCGTCGTCCTGTTCGACGAAATTGAAAAAGCTCATCCGGATATGTTTAATATGCTCTTGCAAATTTTGGATGACGGACGCCTAACCGACTCTAAAGGACGAACAATTAATTTCAAAAATACCATAATTATCATGACCTCAAATCTGGGAAACGAAATTATCAAACAATATTCCATCGGCTTTAACGATGCGAGTGATAAAGACCAAGCCACTAAATTCCGAGCGGAAGAGATGAAAGAAAAAATAGATAAAATTTTGAAAAATCATTTTAAACTCGAATTCTTAAACCGCATCGACGAAATCGTCCTCTTCCGCAGCCTCACGCCCGAAGCGCTCGAGCGGATTGTCGATCTCGAATTACTAAAAGTTGAAAAAAGATTAGGTAATAAAAATATTCTAGTTAAAGTCAGCCCGAAAATCAAAAGACTCTTAGCCGAAAAGGGTTATGATATAAGTTACGGCGCCCGCCCCTTAAAACGAATAATTCAAACAATGATTCTCGACGAATTAGCTCTAGAAATAATCGCCGGAAAAATAAAGGAAGGCGATAAAGTAAAAATTGATTTAGAAGAAAAAGAAAAAGTGGTCTTAAGAGTAAACGGCTAAATATCTCTAGCTATCATGTTTGGCCTAAAAAGCATCACTAACAATGATGTTTTTTTAGTCAAAATTTCCTAGATTTGTCCGAAACAGAAAATTATATTATAATAAAGGGATGCTGAATCTAAAAAAATATCATTATTTCTACTTCGTCCTCCTGGCCTTATTTTTTTTAGGGGTACCAGAAGCTGGACGCGCTCAATTAGAAATTGATCCTAATTTTAATCCTGATAATATAATCGATGACCGAGAAATGCTGAACTATGACGCAATGAGTCTTGGCGATATTCAGAGGTTTCTCGAAAATAAAGGCAGTTACTTGGCCACTTATTCGACCCTCAACACACACGGCAATCAAAAAACCGCCGCTGAAATAATTTATGACGCGACTCATAATAATTACGACTGTGATGACGCCATTTTAAGCGACAGCCCGACGGAAGACGAAAAAAAACTCAAATGTCAAAAAATAACGACAATCAATCCTAAAGCGTTATTAGTCCTCCTACAAAAAGAAGAAAGCCTAATTGAAGATAGCAATCCACCCCAAAGTCATCTCGACTGGGCTACTGGTTATTTTATTTACGATGGGATGCTAACTTGTACGCCTTATGACCGGTGTTGGAAATACAAAGGTTTTGGTAAACAGGTTAACAGTGCGGCTCTCCAGTTCCTCGCTTACATGCAACAACCAAACCGCTATAATTATCGCGCCGGCCAAACTTACTCTATAAGTAGCACAGTTCAGCCTTACTTAACGACGGCTAATCAAACGATGCTTGTTACTCCCCAAAACCAAGCCACGGCGGCTTTATATAATTACACTCCCCACGTCTTTAATGGCAACTACAATTTTTACAAGTTATGGAACCGCTATTTTCCTAAATCTTCTCAAGTCTATCCCGATGGTTCTCTCTTGCAAGCTATGGGCAACCCAGGGGTTTGGTTGATTGAAAGTGGCAAAAAAAGAGGCTTTACTAATTACTCAGCCTTTGTTTCCCGTTTTAAACCGAGCCAAATTATTAGAGTAGAAATAAATGATTTAGATTATTATGCTACTGGCGAACCAATCAGATTTGCTAACTATTCTCTGGTACAGACCCCTGACAAAAAAATCTACCTCCTAGTCGATAAAGAAAAAAAGCTTTTCGCGGACCAAACGGTCTTCAAAAAATTTGGTTTTAACCCCGCTGAAATCGAAAATGCCGCTCCGGAAGATTTAGTTGATTACAAAATCGGTAAAACTATTACCGCTACTTCGACCTATGTGACCGGCGTCTTGCTTCAAGATAGTAAAAACGGTTCTATTTATTATGTCGAAAATGAAACTAAGGCCGCGGTTGATAAAATTCTCCTAACTACTAAATATGTAGGGAAAAAGATTCTTAAAAAAACCACTAAAGAATTAGAAGTTTATAAAACGATAGCGCCGATTCTTCTCGATGATGGTCAACTAACTAAAACTGATAGCTTCCCGACTATTTATTTAATTTCCGGGGGTAAAAAAAGACCTTTCGCCGATGATCAAACCTTTTACAGATTAGGTTATAACCCAAAAAATGTTATTACGGCCTCATCGCAGTTTCTTTATAACTATGATATGGGAGAAACGATTAAATAAATTGAGTTATCTAGAAAGACGGACTTTAATCATAAACTGGAGGCTCTAATTAAGTAACTGGGGACTCAAATTAAATAACTAGAAACTCAAAAATAGACACCTAAAAAGTGTCTATTTTATTGCTCTCGTTTACACATCATAAAACATATTGTGTGTCAACTTCCCCAAAAAAACAAAAAAGACTATACTAAAAATACCTAAAATATAGAACTTATGCCATTACTCGTTAGCGCCTTATTGCCTCATTCGCCTCTTTTAATCCCGGAAATCGGCCGGGCTAATTATGATTTTCTCGCTAAAACCGTAACCGCTTATCAAGAAATAGAAACCGAACTGAAAGCTCAAGAAATAAATACTCTAATTATTATCAGCCCGCATGGTCTTAAACAAGAGGCCGCCTTTACTTTAAATGTCGCCCCCGAAATGTCCATTAATCTCCAAGACTTCGGCTTTATTCCGTCTAAGACTATCTTTAATGGCGACGCTCTCTTGACCGATCAAATTCAAAAAACCCTCAGACCGGACTTTAGTCTCCAACTAATTTCCGAGGAGATCTTAGACTACGGCAGCGCCATTCCTTTATATCTATTTAAAAGCCTATTAAATAAAATAAAAATAATTACTATTTATCCGGCTAGTAATCTTAACGATGAGACCCAGTTTAAATTCGGCCAAGCTCTAAAAGTAGTTTTAGAAAATAGTGATAAAAAAATCGCCCTCATTGCTTCGGGCGACTTGTCCCACCGGTTGAAGAAAAAATCGCCCGGCGGCTATTCGCCTAAAGGCGCTAAATTCGATAATAAGTTAATTGAATTTCTCAGCGCCACCGAGACGGCAGCCAAAAATATCCTAAAAATGGATACTAAATTAATAAAAGACGCGGGCGAATGTGGCTTACATCCTCTGTTAATTTTACTCGGCGCTATCGCCGGCCAAATTCGAGAGTCTCAGCTCCTGGCCTATCAAACTGATTTTGGCATCGGCTATTTGAGCTTCAATTTTAAACTCAATTAAAATAAATTCATGTCGGATACTTTCCAGTCTTTTTCAGACATAATAAAAAATAAAAAAAATCGCCCCGCGCCGGCCTATCCCTGGCAAGATCTCGCGCTCCGAGTCATTAAAGAATTATCTATTCCTGGCTTCAAACGCAGCGCGATTTTTAAAGTTTGCAAAGAAAAAACTAGCCAACAAATCGAAATTGCTTTAACCGATACTAAAGAATTATGCCTGAGCGGTAGTAAATGGCAATATTTCTTTAAAATCATTGATCAAAAAAAATAATTATTTAACCATATGCCTAAACAATTAAATATAATTACTAATCCTAATCCTATCCTACGAAAAATATCGGCGCCGCTATCTCTCGCGACGATTAAGAGCCAGGAATTCCGAGATCTTTTAGCCGATATGGAGGAAACCGTGATCCATAAAGACGGCGCCGGACTAGCCGCTCCTCAAATCGGTCAAAATATCCGCTTAATCTTAGTCCGTCAGGAAAATAAAACTATCTTTTTAATTAATCCCCAGATCACTAAAAAGTCCTGGGCGAGAGAAATTGAAGAAGAGGGCTGTCTCTCCGTCCTCGACGAAAAGGGAGAAATTATTTATGCCCCCGTTGAACGCCAT
>JAVHRV010000090.1:0-10448 GCA_036171815.1 Patescibacteria group bacterium | reverse complement strand
AAACTGTCGGCGAAGGAAATGGCGGAATAGGAATAGTCCGCTTAACTAAACTAAGCGGACCGATCGGAGTAGCCGGGAAAACCTTTTTTGTTGAAACGTCCGGACTAGCTGACACGACTTTTTTTATAATAGTTGAATCCGTCGTCGGGGTCGCTCCCGGTAAATCTAATTGGGACGCGGGGCTCGCCAGTTCATGACTCAAATCTAAGCGATTAACCGCTAGCGGTTTTACCTGCCCGCTAGCCAAGGCTCTCTTTAAATCATATTCTCCGGCTAAATTAACCGCGGCGGTAGAATGGTCGGCAGAAGAAATAATTTTATCTAAACTACTAGATGCTAAAACTGGCGCCGGAGTCATTTTTATTTGAGTATTAGAATCGCTTTCACTACTAAATCTCTGACTATCACAAATTTTAAACACGCGATCAATTTCCATGTCGCTTAAATTTAATCCCCCGATTTTAACATCCTTAGCCAGAGACAGCCGCGTATCGATCTTCGCTCGAATCCCCCGGATATAGGTCGACAAAATATTTTTTAAACGATGAACTAAAATTTCGCTAGACAAGGTCAGGCCGGCCTCTTTAATTAAAACCTTAATATCCTGATCAAGATTAAAAGCCCGAATTTCCGAAGCTAAACCAAGATGTTCGGCGGCGGCCGCAAAAATTTTTTCTTTTAACTCCTTAGTCAAAGACTCAGCTTTATCAACGCTTAAACCGAATTCACTAACGAAATAAGTCGGTAAGCTCGCCAGCGCCAAATTTTTAATCATCACTTTCATGATCGTCATGGCCAAGTCAACTTGATATTTAGCCTCGAGCTCCGTGACCATAGTCATGACCGACGGCGAAGAAACCCGGTCACGCAGGTCTTTAGCTAATTTATTAAATTGTTGAAGATAATCGAACATTAAACTAAAAAATAAAGAAAAACAGAATTAGCCATTCTGTTTTTATTTTAGCATATTTTTGCAAAAAGAGAAAAGAGATTTCCCGCCTAAAGAGTGGTAATTGGACGGCTCTGAGTGACATAAAATTTACCCCCTTTATAAGCCCATTCGATATCACAAGGAAACTGATAATGCTTCTCGATGCCCGCACAAATTTTTGCCAATTCAATTATCTGCCGACCGCTTAATTTTTGCTTTGCCTGGGCTTTTTTAACGACCGGAACCCATTTAACGCCGCCGGCCGCTCCCTTAACAATCTGTCGAGCTTGTTCGGCAATATTAATATCTAAAAGAGAATAATCACGCTTATCTAGGACATAAGAATCGGGCGTAATTGAGCCAGACACAATCGCTTCGCCGAGTCCATAGCCCGCCTCAATTATCATCTGATTTCTATCTTGTGTTACGGGGTGGACCGTGAAAGCAATACCGGATATTTCTGAGTCAACCATTTGCTGAATAACGACCGCGACGCTTACTTTAGTCTTTAAGAGTTTTTTTTCATGGCGATAGAAAATCGCTCGGGGCGTAAAAAGCGAAGACCAGCATTTTTTGACATTTAAAAGTAGGGATTTATCGGTCGTATTTAAATAAGTTTCTAATTCGCCGGCCCAAGAAGCAGACGAAGAATCTTCGGCGGTTGCGCTGGAACGAACCGCGACGAATTTTGTTTTTAATTTTTTAAAATCAGTCAGGATATCTTTCTCCAAATCTTTAGGCATCGGCGCTTTTAAAATTAGCGCTCTAATTTTTACCGAGGCACCATCGACGGCATTAATATCTTTATAACTAATCTTATCTAAAATCGCTTGCACCTCCTGAGTCAAATCGGTTTCTTCTAAAAATCTATTAAAAGCCGCCGCTAAAACCACAAAACCGGGCGGAACCGGGATGCCGGCTTTAGTCATCTCGCCCAAAGAGGCTCCTTTGCCGCCCGCTTCGGCGACGCTTTTTTTACTAATGTCTTTAAAAAATTTGATAAATTGCATATATTTTATAATAGATTCTAAAATAAATTTGAACTTTATCTTTTCTTAATGTCTAATTTGCTATATTAAATCTCACTGTGGGCCCGGCAGGTAGCGTGACTAGCCTTGACAGTCTAGTCTTCGGGGTTCGATTCCCCGCGGGTCCACAGTGGCTAACCAAATTTGACTGAAAAAAATGTAATTGTTATAATACTATTAACTGTCGAGGCTAGTTAAAATATAATGCAACCTGTAAGATAATAAATTCCCCCGAATAGGGGGTTTTTATTTTGAGCGATAAGGATAGTCTTTACGATCTAAGACCAAAACCACCCCATGATTAGCATTAACCTCAACTTGATAACCGTCTTTCAAAACCTTAGTAGCGACCTGGGTTCCGATGATACAAGGGATCTTTAGTTCCCTGGAAACGATCGCCGCGTGCGATGTTATCCCGCCTTCATCAGTCACGACCGCGGCCGCTTGTCTCATCAGAGGTAAAAAATCCGGCCGAGTCATGGTCGTTACTAAAATCTTGCCCGGCGTCATTTTGCTGAACTCGCTTTTTTTATTAATGACTACTACTTCCCCTTTGACTTTGCCAGGGCAAGCAATCAAGCCGCGGACTTCGGTCATTTCCGTGCTGAATGTACTTTCTAAGGCGGCGACTAATTTCTTACTCGAAGCCGGATCAAAATGCTTGATCGTCTGTCCATCCCAATACATCAATCGACTATCCTTGTGGAGCTTATAACAACGAGCTAAGATTGACGGCTTGACCGGAATTGTCTGGATACTTGAAGGGTCACAAAATTTAATTTTATCCCAACTCAACTGGCTACGTCGAGCGATTTCCGTACCAACGAGCTGCAAATAATAATGTAGTTGCTGCATCTGAGCTTTGCGCATATCCCGCCAGAACGCCAAGAAACCAAACATCTCAAACATCCGGACTAGCCAGCTAGAAAGATGATGCTTTTGGCTGATCGTTTTTTTCTTCCTAGTTAATTCCGAACCATATTTTTTTAGCTGCCTGATTTCGGCGTTTATATCTCTGGATCCAGCCACGATCGATTTAATCTGATCAACGACATCAAATACGCTCAAAGAGTTGACGTGAGCCCAGCTATTCCTGGTCCAGTGGTATTTTTTAATATAAGCTTCCAGGCTACGCAAGAGCCGAGGGTGCAACATCAAGCGGTGGATATTATCCGCTGATTGAATCCGATTCAATAAATAAACACAATCTGAGTCATCCTTTACTAATTTCACAATCTTTAATAATTCCAATTCCTGCTCCTGGTTCACTAACGGCTGAGTCGACGTAGTTAGAATATTCTTCTCTTCAGCCGTCAAAGTTTTTTTCTCTTTAATAAGTTCCCGCTCAATCAAGCTTTCGGCGTCAACATCAAAGATATCCATAAAAAACTTGAGCCACATCGCGTAAGCCTGCCGGCCGAGCGACTGGTTGAAGGCTAATAATTTTTGATCGCTAATTTTTGTTAGATCAACTCCGTCGATCGCCTGGAATAAACGCTGATCTTTCTCCTGAATATCGCGCCTAAACCCGACATACAGCTTCTTAGAAAAACCGGGCCGACGTTTTTCCGTCGCAAGATGTTCTTCTGCTAGCCGGCGGATATAATTCTGACTCAAATAACCCCGCGCCTCGTCTAAGCTGCAATACCAAATTATTTCTTTCTTACTCTTAAAATAATTCAAGACGCCGCGGCAAGGCAAATAGATAAAATATGGCGTACCTTCCGTCTGTTGGCGATACCATTTTTGGGATTTAATCGAATTTGATGTTATAAGGAGAGACATAATAATAATATTATTAATTATGTTTTAAGATCTTAACTAAACCACGATTAGCATCGACCTCGACGAAATCTCCGTCCTGCAGGCTAGCCATCGCTTGATGCAATCCGACAATACAAGGGATCTTAAATTCCCGACTGACAATGGCCGCATGGGATAATAATCCGCCTTCGTCGCATAAGACCGCTTTCGCTTTCTTGATTAGGGGAACGAATTCCGGCCGGGTCATTGAAGTTAAGAGGATGCTACCCGCCGCGAATTTTTCCCGCGCCGGATTATGAATAATCCGGATCCGGCCACGAACTCGCCCCGGACTAGCAGCCAAACCGGTTAAAGTATCTTGCGGCTGCTTAAGGGCGGTGATCACTTTTCTTAATTTATAATACTCAGTCTCTGAAAATATTCCGGAGTAGCGTTTTCGATTGATTGCCCAAGCGACACCGCTCTTAGCTCTCTTCGCCAAAATTTTTAAAAATTTAGGATCGGCTTGGGCTAATAGCTTATATTCGTCCGGGATAGCATATCGGACTAACCGGTGATCAAGATGATAACGAGCCGCAAAGGCTTTAGCAAAATAATCCAAGACAAGCGAACCAAGCATATTATTCTTCTTACGCCGGTCTTTCCAGCCGGAAACTAAACTGATCAGCCGAAGGATAGTTTTTGTTTCTTGATCTAAGAAAGCGGTCGAGCCGATCTTGGCCGGATGAGCTAATTTACTATCTTTTAATTTTTTAAGCTTGGCGCGCAATTGCTGTCTAGATACCGGATGGGGTCCGTCATAGCCGCCATTAATAAATAACCATTTCTTTAAATGTCTAGTTAGCGCTTCCGCCTGGTTTTGGCCTAACAATTTATTTATTTTTTTCAATTCGTCTTCCTCAATCTGGATAAATGATTTTTGGCGCGGCGCAATCAACCGAGCGATAGTTTCCATCTGATCAGGATACTGCGCGTGCAAGCGTCCTAAAAGTCGGTCGGAATAAGGAATGAAGAATTCATTAACGAGCGGCAAGGACTCTACCGCAAAATAAAGAGCGCAAAAATTTTCAAATAAATGTAAAAAATCCGGTTCTGATAAAAGATCTAAACGTTTATTAAGTATCTGACCAGCGAGCTTATTATATTTAATATTAGTCTCCTTCCACTGGATCATCCATTTCTTGATCACCGAATTACCGGCTAGCTCTTGCTTGATTAGTTTTTTTGCTAATTTTAGAAAAACTAAACGATTAACTACTAGAGTGCCGACTTCATCTGAACAATAAGTAACAAAATTACCCGGGGAGTAACCGGCCCGGGTCAAACCCTGAATCCAGGCAACCGAAGAGAGCCACCAATACCAAGGCGCGGCCGGAGCTTCTTGAACGATCCACTCCTTATCATTCCGCAGGCTACGCAAGCAATCAGCGAAAGAAAACTTAGCGGTTTGGGAAGTAATTGGATTAAATTTATCTGACATATATAAATATTATCTGATAATTTTTATTATCCCGTGGTTGGCATTAACTTCCAGCCAATCGCCATCCTTGATAACCCGTGTAGCGATTTTTGTTCCAATGACGCAAGGTAGGCCAAGTTCCCGACTAATTATCGCTGCATGACAGGTTAAACCGCCTTCATCGGTTACTATCGCGGCGGCTTTTTTCATCGCGGCAATAAAATCTGGAGAAGTCATGGTTGTCACCAATATTTCGCCGGCCTTTATCTTATTAATATCGCTCTTTTTTAAAATCAATCTAGCGCGACCGACTATCTTTCCGCCCATCGCTCGAGCGCCCTCGATTTCGTTGGTCTCGGATCCTGGAATTCGGCCTAAAAGCTTTTCTTCCATTTTCTTAGCAACGGATCCAACATATAATTTTAAACCTTGCTCCGAATAAACGATGCCCATATATTTCTGCCTTTGCTGGAAAGAAGGCAACAATAATTTATCATGTAGGGCGTCCGCGTATTCTCGAGGAATTAAATAACGAGCCGACTCATAAGTCGTATAACTTCGCCGCGACACTTCTTTAATAAATTTATCCAGATAAAAATGAATTTTTAATGACGTCGCTTTCCGCTTATCCTGAAAATCAGCCAGCCAATCAATCAAGGCTATAATTTTTTTAATATCAGTCGATACTCCAAGCCGCCGCATCAACTGTTTAATCTTATCTCGGCTAGACAATAGCCTGGCTTGATTACCGGCCAAAGCTCTGGAAATCTGACGCGCGCTCATTTTAGCGGCTACTTCTTTTACTCGCTGAGCAAAATAATCAGCATCAAGAAAATAAGTATGATCATAGCCATTATTAATCCAAAAATATTTTTTCACATGCCGATCTAATCTCTTGGCCGATATTGATTTAGTCCTTTTATATATCAGAGCTAAGGCAAAAATTTCTTCCTCCTCGGCCATGGTATAAGATTTCTTAGTCGGTGCAGTTAAAATACTAAATTCCTCCTGACTCAATTTTATTCTTTCTCGCAAAATGGATTCTAGACCGGCAGCGGCCGGTTCGGCTACCTGCGTCCAGCCCCACCAATCTAGATAAACCTGATTAAATCGCCGGATAAGCGCCAAAAAATTACGATCAGACAACTTATTAAAATCTACCCTGACCAACTTCTTTTGCCAGCTAATTAATTTACACTCCAATTGTTTAAATTTATTTAATTTAGAAATAAGATAACTATCAATTAAAAAATTCTGCGCGATAAAACGAGAATTGGCTAAAAACTCCTTTTTTGGCCAGATAAATCTAACCATTCCTTTTGACCAAAAAGCATAGGTTTTTGCCCAAGGTCGACCGAACTCACGTTGATGTGGGATAACCACCGCTTCACCGGCGATAAAAACTAAACCCGGATAACAGGGCCGCTCCCAAATAATAAATTTTTCAATTTTATTTTTAGGCATATTAATTACAAAATACTGATTATCCCATGGTTAGCCCGAACTTCTACTTTCATCCCGTCTTTCAAAACCTGGGTCGCGATGCGAGTGCCGATGATCGTCGGAATATTTAGTTCCCGGGCGATAATAGCCGCGTGGCAAGTGACTCCGCCTTCGTCAGTGATGATGGCCGCCGCTTTCTTGATCGCTGGCATGAATTCCGGCCGAGTCATGGAAGCGACTAGGATATCCCCAACGGCAAAATCTTTTAGAGACGCCAAGTTCTTTATTATCCGCACCGTTCCGCTGGCCGTACCAATATTTGCCACCGTGCCGTGGAGCTCCTGCGCGACTAAATCTTGCTGTTTTACCAGTCGATGCCGGCCCTTGAGCAAACGCTTATAATCGCGACCACTAATGACTTTATCAGTCATCCCATAGATAACGATCAGACAACCACGCTTTCTTTCTTTTAGTATTTTAACCATCCGTTTTAGATCTGTTAAAGACTGCAGGGACTGCACTTCGCTCAAACTCAGATAACAGAAATACTCCATCGGTTTCCCCGTTCGGCGGGCCAATTCTTTCAGGACGAATCCAGTGTAAGAAATATTCTTAAATATCAGGGCTTTCCGTTCATCCTGCCAGACGGCGCAATAATCGGTAATAGCCCGAAGGGCTCTTAACTCGGAGCTGAGACGGAAAGGCAATTTTATCTTAGTTTTTATTAACACAGCTTTAGTTTTCTCGCGGCGTAAGATTATGAGCCGTTTTTTAAAATCAGCCGCCGTCATATTCTTCGGTCCGGCATAACTATTCTGTAGCCAAAAATATTTCGCCGCATGGCGCTCTAAGGCGGCTCGATTCTTCGCGCCGCCACGGATAGCTAAAAGAGCTTGTTCTTCTTGACTCACGAAAGAAGGACGGCTTGGTGTAATCAGAGCCGAAAAAATCTCGTTAAAGCGCGACCGGGCGCTCGGGGGC
This sequence comes from Patescibacteria group bacterium, assembly GCA_036171815.1. GTDB lineage: Bacteria > Patescibacteriota > Patescibacteriia > Patescibacteriales > UBA12465 > UBA12465. The sequence goes on along the minus strand of JAVHRV010000090.1, from coordinate 2,842 downwards.
AATTCTCGCCCTAAATGCTGCCGGAGCTCCCCTTCGATTTCCATACCAATCGCGTCAATGATATGCGCGACGCCGACATAATCCACTTGAGCATGAATCAATTGCTGAAAAATAGTGATTAATTCTTGATCCGAAATCCGCGCCAAGATGGCCGGTTGTAATTTTTTTAAAAATGGTTGATAGCGACGCAAATTACGGAAATAAAGCGCTTTGACTTTTTTCAAATACGCCGGATCAGTTTTCAACCGGCGCTTAACCATTCGCCAGACATGCTTAAAGTCAACCGGGTCATAAGCCATCTCGCCATAGCCGTCATGATAACTAAATAAAAAATGACGATAGCCGAAACCCAAATAACGCTTCATGAAAGTCCCGCTGATTGCGGCCGTCGATAAAAAAAGCGGTACAGCGCTGAAACCCTGGACATACCAATCCCGCTTTAAATACTTTTGAAACAATTGATAATCGTTAGACATATTATTCGGAAGTGATAATTTTAATCGCGCCCCTCATCCGTATCGCTCATTTTTATCTAGACATTTTCATTTACCCCCTTCATATTTCTTCGCCCAATCAACTTTCAATTCTTCCAGGCAGGATAATAGTTCTCCCTCCTGGCTCTTATCTTTCTGCCAGGCCTGAAATTTTTCATAATAAGCATTAAATTGATCAGCTAAAATTTTAACTCGATCTAAATCTAGAAAACATTTTTCTCCCGCCAGCCGCTCCGGATTTTCAAACTCAATCGGCAGACGGGATGTTTTTTCTTGACCGATTTTTTCAATAACATCAAAAGACTCGCCCGGTTTGAATATGCCCCCTAAAGCCGCTTCCATTTCCGGATTACCTTTGGCATCGGTAAAAGTATCAAAACCGATCTTCTCCTGCCCTTGATTGTTAACCCTGATCATAGTCTTTTTTAACAGGCTTTCCAAAAATCCGCCGTGCGTGCCCTCCATCATAACCAAATCTTTTTCTAAACTTTTTCCCTCATCAACCTGCGCCTTATTCTCCCGATAATCGGAATAGCGCTCACCAATTTTCATTAAATCAACTAGTTCATGCGCCGCTCCCATGGAAAAAATATGGGATAATTCCTGGTCATCAACAATCATTTTCTTGACCCCGATCGGCTGATATTCTTTCCGGATCTTGCCCCATTTCGGATCACTAGACTGAGGATCAAAATCAGGATAATCTCTCTTAACCGCTTCATTAATCGATTTAGAATAACCGTCTATCCGCGGCATTAGCGGCCCGGATAAATCATAAAACAAACCAGGGCGACGGCGAGTCTCATAAGCTTTTTCGGTTAACGGAGATTTAAGGCCTGATGCTGCGCTAATCGTATCCACGGTCTTATAGGCCCGATCGCTCTTTTCCTTGCTAGCATAACCTTTAGTTATTTCAGCGGTGACCTTTAAATTCTGGCCTTGCCGCTGGGCGTTCTTGATCCCGTCCGCAGTCAATTCACCGGTATTGGTCCTTTCCTCATGACGAATAACCCGATACTTGATAGCCGGAGTCTCTTTTTCTTCCATCTGTTTTGGAAATAAATTGTTATTTTTCTCTGACATCATATTTTTTAGATTATTCTTAAATTATATTAATTTTTTAAGCTCACTTTTAAAATTTTCCAAACCTTTATAGATTATAATATTAATTCCGAGCGCGGCGGCTTCGCCAGTCATCTCCTCGCGATCATCGACATAGATCGCTTCCGTCGATTTGACGCCAGCCATCTTCAAGGCCTCAATAAATATAGCCTGATCCGGTTTCCTGACGCCTAAGTAACCAGAGACCGCTTTTACTTTAAAAATTTCTTCTAATTTGTTTAAATTATAAAAATAATCAAACCACTCTTTAGGATTATTAGAAATAATCCCTAATGTATAGCGCGGAGCTAAAGTCCTTAAATGATTAATTAATTTGCCATTAGGCAATAGCCCGGTCAGAATTAATTCTTTCAGCTCATTAATATCTAGTTGGCCAGCGAAATTATCTTGAACCGACTGCAAATATTCAGTTTCGTTAATCCGCCCGAAAGAAAAATCTTTCCAATAACTATGGTCATGAATAGCGGCATATAACTCACCGGACGGAATATTATGTAAATATTCATACTGCCGGATGCCGAGAGTAAAACTTTCTACCGCTAAGACGTCAGCAACATCAAAAAAAATGGCTTTTATCTGATTATTTCCCATACCTTTTTAAAATTTTGATGAGTCCGGTCTTAGCATTAACTTCCACTAAATCATTATCTTTAATTATCCTGGTCGCATTTTTAGTATCGATAACGCAAGGGACGCCTAATTCCCGCGAAACGATGGCGGCGTGCGAAGAAACCCCGCCCTGATCAGCAATTATCGCTACCGCTCGCTCCATCGCCGGCACAAAATCCGGGGTAGTAAATTGAGCAACCAAAATATCGCCTTTTTTAACTTTCCCGATTTCTTTTTTATCCAAACAAATCTTGGCTCGCCCTTTTATAATTCCGCCCATACAAGCGACCCGTCCGGTTATTTCTTCCGCGGAAATAGTGTCCACAAAATATTCTTTTTCTAATTTTTTTATAGCTTTGGGGTCGGAGATCAACTGGGTTTTAGCATTTTTAACAACCATCGCATAATTAGTAAATCTTTTTTTCATTTCTAGCTTATTGGGGAGTTTCTGACCACTAAGAATGCCAAACATTTCTTCGGTGGTAACGTCCATAATCCAATCGGGGTTAAAATTTCCTCGCCGGGCGATTTCCGCGTACAGGAAACTCGCCCCATAATCGGCTCTCATTTATTTTGTTATATCAAGAATAGAGAACCAACAAATAGCGCAATTATCA
>JAVHRV010000089.1:0-10526 GCA_036171815.1 Patescibacteria group bacterium | reverse complement strand
AAAATTTCCTCGCCGGGCGATTTCCGCGTACAGGAAACTCGCCCCATAATCGGCCTTAATAAAAGCCTCAACGCGACGATTACGCATATAAGAATGACAACGCGCTTTCTCTATTATCACTTTAAATTTACGATTGGGCTTAATCCGTTTCAGGGCATTCAAATAATCATCTTTTATCTTTTTTTCCGAAGCATTATAAATCATCCCCTTAACCGGCTGACCCTCTTTAACGAGTTTTTTCATCTCTTTCAACCGATTAAGAATATCGCGAAAATTATAAGGCTGACTAGTGGCTAGCCCCCGATTGATATAAGCGAACTTATCTAAGTGCTTATTGATATCATCTTTCGCCGCGACTGATAATTTATTTAAATCTTCTTTCCGGACAATAAATTTTTTTAATAATAAAGTTAAATTTAATCTTTCTTGGCTAACTTCTGTCGCCGCCATCGGATCGGTAAAAATCAAAACATAATTTCTAAAGTCATGATCCGCCGGCGAAAGATATTTTTCTAATTCCTGCTCAATAGTTTTTTCAAAATATTCGTCTAAAGGATACTGGACGTACCAAGGGCAAGTAATATCCCGATATTCGGCTAATAAATTCTGTAAAATCACTTTAATTTCTTCCGAGCGTTTCCCGCGCCAATCAGTTCTCTTGAACTCGGAACCTTTTTTATAAAGTTTTTCGGCTTTGGCCAACTCTCTCTTGTAATAAGCCTCAAACCAACCGTCATTCTTTTTTAAATGACCGATTATCTCATTTTCAAATTTATTATATTCCGTCGCTTTCCAGTACATCATGTGATTTAAATAAGTCCGATTCTTTAAAACCGTTTTTATTTTTGATTTCCTCGCAGTTTCTTCAGTAAATGAAGAATTTATCATGAAACGTATAAAAATAGTAAGTTGGCCCGACGGCTTTATCCGCCATTTTCCAAAATGTGCAACGGCTGACATAAATTTATTGATTAATTAATTATTTGTTAATTTTTTTTCATTTTTTAACAAATCGTTCAAGGTCCCGACACTGAAATACCATTTTTTATCCTTGATCCCCTGACTATTATTCAAAACATGATATAAACGGAGATCCAGGGCTGGTAAAATCTTCTGATATTGATCGACCGCTTTTTTAAAAAATTGGAGATTACTTAGTTTATCATCACTATAAACTATTGTTTGATATCCTTCTCGATATTTATCTTTTAAATAAGATTTAAACATGGCTAAACTTTTAACGTTAGTGTCACCGTAATCAAAAGTAGAGTTCAGTTTTTTAAAATATTTACTTAATTTAAAATTATACTTTTTATTCAAATATCGGCCGCGCCAAGTCATTTGCGCTTGGTTTCCCGTACTAAATGTTTCATTATTTTTAGTCCAAACTAAAGTCTGCCGAAAACCTGGTTTAATATCGAGATTAAAATACCAACCGGCGCAATAAGGTATTTTATAATTATTCTCATACTCCCAGGGACTAATTTGGTCCAGTGTCTTGCCTAATTTATTCTGTAACCAATCGCTATAAGAAGCAAAACCACTTCTCTCTTTATTCCAGACCTCATTAAACAGGGTATTAGCTAAGTCCCAGACGTATAGAGCCTTGGGCCTAACTAGTTTTTGGGGTTTTTTACTTTTATTCATAAATTATTTAACTTTTCTCACCCAACCATGATTGGCGTTGACCTCTATTAAATCCCCATCTTTTAAAATCTTCGTCCCGATTTTCGTGCCAATAATGCAAGGTATGCCTAATTCTCGGCTAATAATAGCGGCATGACAGGTTATCCCACCCTCGTCAGTGACGATCGCGGCGGCCTTCTTGATCCCCATTATATAATCTGGCCGGGTCATGACGGCGACCAAGATATCCCCTGTTTTAACTTTATCAATTTCTTTGACGCTCGTCACTATCTTAGCTCTCCCCCGCACCTTACCGGTAGAAGCGGTTAAACCGCGGAAATCCTGAATATGCGACTGATCCTGATACTAGAATATTGCGTTGATAACTTTTTCAGCCTGCGCTCCAGAAATAATTTCATAACGATCCCCTTTTTGGTAGATAAATGATTTACGGACACGCTTGCTGAGTTCGCCGCGATCGATCTGACCGTCCACCAATAAAGCGCTGACTTCGCTTTGCGATAGGCATTTAGCTTCCGCTAAGGCAATCTTAAAACGTCGACTGATCTCCTGCAAAAAACCGAAGGCGTAGTGTGTAAACAAAACTGTCCTTTTCTTGCGCTCATCCTGCCAAAAAGTAAAATCCGCGGAAACGTCTAATAGATTACGCAAAGAACGACTAGGCGCTAATTCTTTTATTAATTTTTGTTTCGCCCTTTGATTGGCGAGCGGCATATTTTTTACCCGAGTTATTTCCTGGCGTAAATTTACAGAGCTACGCAAGATGCTTTTTAATTCTTTGACAAAATAGGCTGGCGTCAAGATATAACGATCAAAATAGTTATTTTTAGTCCAATAGTAACGGGCGGCATGGATGGTTAATGATTTCTTGATGGCCGGATCTTTCAAAGCGATCGACACATTCTTAAATTTTTTGATCCGTAAAGCGATGGCTAACAAAGATATCTCCGCCTGATTGATGAAGGATTGGTGAACCGAGGCGGTAAGAGCGGAAAAGATCGCTCCCCGGCCCTGCTTAATCCCTCGCCGATCCAATAACTTATTGACCGCGGACTGGATGATCTCGTCACTACCAAGTGCGAAACCATCAATCAAAGAGGAATAACTGATCGCCTCCTGATAGTGATCAGTCAGGCCGAAATATAATTTTCCTAACTCTTTAGTGCTTACTTTAATGAAATTAATATGGTCTAGTTTAATAAAAAATTTCATCAACTTCCTATCATCAGCTGACCAGCGCTTAATCAACTTCTTACCCAAAGAATCGTCGGCCGTTGATTTTTTAATAAAAATATTAGTTATCCGTTTGATATCGATCCAATCCATATACCAATCTGCCTTTTGGCCTTCAAAAATACAAAAATGAGAAGTACAGTTGCCGCCAACCATCTTGCGCTTTTCCGCCTTAATCTGCAATTCAGCGATCATCCAGATCAGATTTAAACACCCGTCAAAACGCTGGTTATACCATTCTTTCTTCTTTAATAATTTTACATTTTGGACGATCAGCCCAGTTTGATATTTGGCCATATGTTTATTTAATAATTTTAATTATTCCTTTCTCGGCATCAACTTCTACCAAGTCTCCATCTTTTAAAATTTGAGTAGCAATTTTCATGCCAACGATACAAGGTATTCTTAGTTCTCGGGCGATAATTGCCGCATGGCAAGTAATCCCGCCTTGGACAGTAATAATTGCGGCCGCCTTTTTCATTATCGGTACATAATCCGGCGTGGTCATATTAGTCACTAAAATATCGCCTTTTTTAATCTTCCGCAAAGCTTCAATAACACCGACGCAGACCTTCACTCTCCCCCTAACCAAACCGGCGGTAACGCCTAATCCTTTGAGTTCCGTCTTTGACTCTTTTCTAATCGGCAGTTCCCTCTTCTTAATATTTTTGGCCGCTACCCCACTATAAAAAGTTAAATGCAGCGGTCGGGTAATTGCCGCTACCCAATTTTTTCGACGCTTGATTTCCGAATAATCTATTTTCTGCCCATTTAATAAAGCTTTGATCTCATGATGCCAAAGCCACTGTAAATCTTCGGGCCTGGCTTCTAGCCGCTTAGCAACTTCAGACATTAGCAGATGAAAGGCATAAAGAGTGCGGCACTGCAGTTCTTTCCTTAAATCATGATAATAAACATAACGATCAAGGATATCTAACCAATGCCTAAGACGAGGGGATAAATTTAATTTTTTAAAATAGACAGAACGTGTTTGTTGATTGCGCCGGGTAAGACTTTTTAAAAAAGTTATTTTCTGAGCCAGGCCTTTTTCTTGGCTCCGTTGTCTTATTAAATTTTTAAAATAATTTAAGGAGTGTGGCTGCATATTTTCCCAGCCTAAATTAGTCCACCAGAATTCGTCCCATAATCTCTGAACCGCTCGGTCAGAATAATCTTTTTTAAGAGCGCGCTCCATAATCTTAACTTCTTGCCGATTAACATAAGTCCGATACGTCGTGGCCGTCAAAATTCTATATATTTTTTCGGCTTCCGGTAAAGAACAGTGGCGAACCAGCTCTCCAAAAATTTTTTCATGCAAAAAATCTTCTAGTAAAGTATCAAAAGCATCAATATCGACGGCTAAAATAATATTAACCGGATAAGCGGCGAAGAAGAGTTGATCGTATAACTTAATTATTTCTCTATTACTTAAACGTGTTAAGTCTTTGTTCTTAATCAACTCCGCCTCTTTAAAAGCCGTGACAGAATATTTATCAAATATTTTAAAATGTTTACTGGCTCGGCTGGTCGAGCTTAAAACAATTTTTAATTTCTCGCCGAGCTCTAAAAAATCTTGATGGTGCCAGGACCACCACAAATTACCCTGATTATTAATATACAAAGCGCGGACAGTCTTAAAATCAGACAATTTTGCCTCAGCTAAACCGCGCATAATTATATCGGCGCGATGAGGATGGATTGTTCCTCTGACCCAGGGATACCATTTCATAATTATATCAATTATTTCTCTGCAAACTTGACTTATATTTTTCCGGATGATAAGCTCTCAACCTTTTAATCTTACAAAAAAGGCGAAATTTAATAATCTCGCTTTTTAATCTCTTCAAATCTACCTGTTGATCATAGCCTAAGGCTATTATTTCCGGGTGATATTTTTTTAAAACTAAATAATAATTTTTCTGGTTTCCCAAAACAACTTTTCCTCGATAACCTTTTTCTTTCAAAGCCTGCCTGATTTTTTTAACCCGATTTTTCTCCCTTTCTTGCGGCAAATGTCCTTTAACTTTTAAGACATTCCGATCGCGCGCAACTATAACTATTAATTCCTCGCCAAAATGCCAGGCCTGTTCAAAATAATTTAAATGGCCGAGATGTAAATTATCAAATGTCCCAAAAACCATGACACGCATAAGGTATTAAACTATTTTCCTCTCTTAATAATAGTAACTACGCCCTCTTCGGCATTTACTTCTACTAAATCTCCATCTTTTAACACACTAGTCGCTATCTTCGTACCGATAATACAAGGTTTCCTTATTTCTCTAGCAATGATTGCTGCGTGGCAAGTCAAACCACCGTCATCAGTAATCAGGGCGGCGGCGTTAAAAATAGCGGGCATATACTTCGGGCTGGTCATGCTGGTTACTAAGATATTGCCTTTCTTGACCTTATTAATATCAATAACTGAGCGAATAATTTTCACTTTTCCAGTAGCGCGTCCCGAAGCGGCGATGGTACCATTAATAACCGAAGTGAAAGAAGTTTCTAATGATTTATTGCTGTTTTTCAAAACATTCTTATAACAAGTCTGGGCTTGATTGCCAAGATAGTATTGATTTAAACCTACCGCTTGAGACTTGGCAATCGCCGCGCAAAATTTTCGTTTCTTTTTTAAATATCCGTGAGTAATTTTAATTTTTCCGATTAATAATTCCTTTAATTCTTCATCCCAGAGAAATTTGACTTCTGACTTGGTTAAACCCGTCCTTCTAGCGACTTCCTGATAAAAATTGCTAAAACAATAGTGGACATAATCATCAGTGACGTTACGTAAATCCTTAGTATAAGAAATTATTTCTAAAGCCCGAAAAAATTGCTTTTCTTTCCCAGTGAAATGGCAGGCGCGGTAAATATTTGACTTGGTAATTACGCAAGAAATAACTTTAGGATGAGTTTGCCATAATTCTTTGACCGCCGTGGAAAAATTTAAAGCCGGGCCGTCGTAATTAAAACCCACCCAATAATATTTATTAATAAAATTCTTTATCGCCACGTATAAATCCGGGTGACGGCGACGGATAAATTTCTCACTATACGGCCTATCAAGAAGGCGCCGGTAATCCTTAGCTAACTTACTCAACTCCTTATCTTTTTTCTGATAAAGAGTTAATTCACTTGGGACAATTAAAATACTTAAAGCTTGGTCCGAAGAGATATCTAGCTTGTTTAAAGCTTCGGCGTATTTATCTATCGCCGTCTTAGCGTCATGCTCCAAAGCTCGTGTACACCAAGTTAAAAAACCATAAATATAAGATATGATATATTTATCGACCACCTGGTCATACTCATTAAATAGCTGTTTATTATCAAATTTCCGCCCAGACAGCTTATTAAAATTTTCCGCGGCGATTTTTACTTGCGCACATGATTTCTTCAACCGTAATAAATATTCGCTTAAATTTTTCTGAGAGTAAAGAATCCTACCCGCTCGCTGGATAGCGAAACGATATTCTCGACTATGCAGATAATGTTCAACCTTATTATCATGCCAAAAACAGGCCCACGGTACGCCGCTTCCGTAAATTTCTTTATATAGCTGGCTGAGAGCACTATTTTTTATTTTATACCAAACCGGCAAGGGTGGCATATCCGACCGTTCCGTCAAAAAAAACCAGTCTTTTTTTAGAGAGTTATCAATCACTTTCTGCGTCTTATGAGTATTAACCATTAGTTTATTTCTTAACCTAATAATTATTATTCAATTTGCTTTAGTTTCGAATTATCAAGATAAAATCACTTTTTATTCCTTAACCTATTTTATCGCCTTTTTCAAGGCAGCCACTCTATCCGTTTTTTCCCAAGAAAACTCCGAACGGCCGAAATGGCCATAGGCGGCGGTCTTTAAGAAGATCGGTTTCTTGAGACCTAATTGGTCAATTATCGCTTTCGGTCGGAAATCAAAAATTTTCTCAATTGCTTTTAATATTTTATCTTCGGAAAACTTATTGGTGCCATAGGTATTAATATAAATCCCGACGGGTTTAGCAACTCCGATTGCGTAAGCGACTTGCAATTCGCATTTATCGGCTAATCCCGCGGCCACGACATTCTTAGCCGCATAGCGGGCCATATAGGCGCCGCTACGATCGACTTTAGAAGCGTCTTTACCAGAAAAACAACCACCGCCATGACGAGCGACGCCACCATAAGTATCCACAATTATCTTACGACCAGTTAACCCGGTATCGGCTGCCGGCCCGCCGTAAGTAAAGGCGCCAGTCGAATTAATATAAACTTTAGTTTTCTTATCGAGTAACTTCCCCAAAACTGGTTTAATTACTTTATTTAAAATATCCGCGCGGACCTTGGTTAATTTTATTTGATCGCTATGACAAGCGGCAATAACCACTGTCTCTACCCTTTTAGCGACACCATCATGATATTCAACCGTCACCTGACTTTTACCGTCCGGCTTTAAGTAAGGTAATATTTTTTTATGACGAACTTCGGCTAAACGAGCGGTTAACTTATGAGCTAAAACAATTGGGAGCGGCATGAGTTCTTTAGTCTCCTTAGTGGCGAACCCATACATTAAACCCTGATCACCGGCTCCCTGCTCTTTAAAATCTCCCTGCCCTTCGTCGACTCCTTGCGCGATTTCCGCGCTCTGCGCATGCAAGGCAGAAACGATCCCAACGCTATCACAATCAAAACCCGATTCCGCTCCATTATAACCGATATTCTTCAAAATCTTGCGCACTAAATCGTCAACTTGCACATAACAATTAGTCCTAACCTCACCACCAACAACCACTAAGCCGTTAGTCACAAAACATTCGACCGCCGCGTGACTCAAAGGATCTTTTTTTAACATCTCGTCTAAAATCCCGTCACTAATCTGATCGCAGACCTTATCGGGATGGCCTTCGGTCACTGACTCGGAAGTAATCAATTTAATATCCATATTTTTGTTCCGCTCGGGTAGCAGAAATTAATAGAAATAATTAATAAAAACAATTAAATAAAATTAAGTTCCTAATTCCCAAGAGGCTAAATAAGCCGCCTGTTCTTTGGTTAATTTATCTATTTTTAACCCTAAAGAATTAAGCTTTAAGGTTGCCACTTGTTTTTCGATACTCTCCGGAACGTTGTAAACCTTGGCGCTTAAGCGGCCGGCATTTTTAACAACGTATTCAGCCGCTAACGCTTGAGTCGCGAAACTCATATCCATGACGCTCGAAGGATGACCCTCGGCGGCCGCTAAATTAATTAAACGCCCCGCGCCTAAAACATAAATCCTCTTTTTACCAACGATATATTCATCAACATTATTATTAATTTGATAATTAATCCGACTGGCGAGCTTTTTCAAGGCCGGAATATTTATCTCAACATCAAAATGCCCGGAATTACAAAGCATGGCGCCATCCTTCATTAATTTAAAATGATTCTGATCAATGACCTTAATATCGCCGGTAATCGTACAAAAAACATCACCGACTGGCGCCGCTTCTTTCATAGTCATAACACTAAAACCGTCCATAGCCGCTTCCAAGGATTTAATCGGATCGACTTCGGTCACGATAACTTTAGCGCCCATCCCTCTGGCCCGCGTCGCAAAGCCACGACCGCACCAACCGTAACCAGCTACGACAATATTCTTGCCAGCGATTAAAATTCCCGTCGCGCGAATAATACCGTCTAAAGTCGACTGCCCCGTTCCATAACGATTATCAAATAAATTTTTAGTTTTAGCGTCATTGACCGCGACAACTGGTAATAATAATTTTCCGGCGGCCGCTAAAGAGCGTAAACGAATGACGCCGGTCGTTGTTTCCTCCATACTCCCTAAAATATCTTGGGCTTGGGCTTTATATTTATTATGTAATAAAGAAATAAGATCCGCCCCGTCATCCATGGTTATCTGCGGTTTATTTTTTAAAGCCTGATTAAGATGAGCATAATAAGTTTTATTATCCTCGCCGCGAATCGCCATTACTTTTAAGCCATGATTTTTAACTAAAGCGGCCGCAATATCGTCTTGCGTCGATAGAGGATTAGAAGCAACTAGAGTGATATCCGCTCCGCCGGCCTTTAAAGCTAACATTAAGTTAGCCGTCTCCGCCGTCACGTGCATGCAGGCAGAAATTCTTTTTCCCTTAAAGGGCTTAGTTTTCTCAAATTTTTCCTTAATGATATTTAAAACCGGCATATCGCGACTCGCCCAAGCTAAACGCTTTTCTCCGCTGGCCGCTAGGCTTAAATCTTTAACGTGACTGATCATATTTTTAACAAATTAAATTTTCAAAATCTCTCCAAAATTTTCCTGATATCTTTTTTTAAAAGCCGAGAGCGTAAATTTATGCGTCTGCGTCCCAAACTTTTCGACCGTATAGACAGCGGCGAGAGAAGCGATTTGACCGCAAATTTTTAAATCAGATCCGCGAATAAAACCCTTAATGAAACCGGCCCGATAAGCGTCCCCGGCACCGGTCGGGTCGCTCGTATTTTTTGGCCGAGCGGCTCTAATTAATATTTTTTTAACCCCCTGATAAATTTCGGAACCTTTCGCGCCTCTAGTTATTACTAAAATATCGACCATGCTTATCAGCGCCGCCTGATCAATTTTTAGTTTACTAAGAATAACTTCGATTTCATAATCATTACCGATTAAAATTTTCGCTCCGCGGATCCCTTTCTGAAGATCCGAAGCGGAAAAAGCGCCTAACGCTTGGCCGGGATCAAAAATATAATCAAGCTTTTTCTGTCGATAAATAGCGGCATATTCTAACATCCGATCTTTATCCTCGGGAGCAATAATCGCTAAACTATTTTTTTTAAATTTAGGGGCGACACCGCGCCCATAATTTAAGCGAGTTGGACCGGGATAAAAAGCGGCGATTTGATTGTCGTTCTGATCGGTAATAATATAAGCGGCGGCACTATGAACTTTAGCCACTTTAGCCAAATAATGCAAATTAACCCCCGATTTCTCAAGCCACTGAGCGTAAGGAGCAAAATCCGAGCCAACTATGCCTAAGACGACTGGTTTTTCTTTAAATAAAGTTAAATTATAAGCAATATTACCGGCGGTGCCGCCGAAACTAGTCCTTAAATTATTTAAAATAAAACTCAAATTTAATTTATGGATAGCCTCCGGCAAGATGTGATTAGAAAAAAGACCAGAGAAATCCATAATCTGGTCATAGGCTAAAGAGCCTGAGACTATTAAGTTCGAATACTTATTTGAGCGCATCGGATTTTTGAGCCTGTCTTAATTCCGCTTTCTTTAACCGGCTGATTTCTTGACCTAACGCCTTATACTCAAGACTGCCGGGAGAATAATTTTGCAGGGCTTGTTCAAGTTCGACTAGCGGATTGGCTAAAAATTCCGCCGCCGGTGACGGCGCTGGCGCTGGCTGGTCGGACTGACTATTAATTAATAAATTATCTTGAGACTGGGGACTAATTTTTTTATCTTGAATTTGTTTAAGAAAATCCTTAGACACCTCCTCGATTTCACCATGATTAAAAATAATTGTCTTACCGTCGATATTCATGACCACAGAATTCTCATATCCGGCCGGGGTTTTAGAAGATAATCTTAATTTTTCATAAACATCTAATAAATTTCTCCCTTTATTTTTTCCCGCCTCCGTCAATCTTTCTATATTCTTACCATTGGC
>JAVHRV010000088.1:0-2183 GCA_036171815.1 Patescibacteria group bacterium | reverse complement strand
ATCTCCACCCAATCTTTCTTAAGTTTTAAATAAGAATTAGACGTTTTCTCATTAGGACGAGAAATATAACCCTCTTTCTCTAAAATCTTCAGCGCTGTTCCGATCGCCATTTCCGGGACCGTCTCCGACAAATTCTGAGCGATTTCCGCATAAGTTATGAGAATGGAGGCGCCGGGATCAATTTCTTGTTCCGCCCGCCGTAATAAAAAATCATATATTTCAATAATGATTTCCGGACTCGGGTTATCGCCTTTAATAAAAAATTCACGCAGATAACGATCCTGCTGATGATAAAATAATAAACAAAAAGCCGCTTGGCCATCGCGACCGGCCCGGCCCGCTTCTTGGTAATAAGCCTCGATCGTTCCCGGCAGATCATGATGAATAACAAAACGAATATCTTTTTTATTAATCCCCAAGCCAAAAGCGTTAGTCGCGACGATAACCTTCGCCTCCCCCCGCATAAATTGTTCCTGAACCCAATTCCGACTATCGCTATCCATGCCCGCATGATAACCTAAGGCTTTAATATCGTTACTAACCAAGACTTCTAAAATTTCATCGGCTTTAGCTCTAGTCCCGACATAAATAATTCCCGATCCTAAGTCCGAATTAGTCGTTAATAAATTAACAATATTTTCAATTTTCTGACCGTTAGCGGCAGTCACAACGGCTAACTGCAAATTAGGACGAGCAAAACCAGTGATGACCAGCTCTTCATTTTTTAAACCTAATTGTTTAATAATATCATCCCTGACTTCCGGCGTCGCCGTCGCGGTTAAAGCTACAACCGGCGGCGAACCGACAAATTTTATAGCCTCTCTGAGGCGCAAGTAGCTCGGCCGAAAATCGTGCCCCCATTGACTGACACAATGAGCCTCATCAATCGCAAATAGAGCCACCTTAATATTTTTCAGGCTAGCCAAAAAAACTTGATTATAAAAACGCTCCGGGGCGATATAAACAATCTTATAAGACCCCTCTTTTAAACGGATTAACCGCTGTTCGGTCTCGGCTAAAGAAATGGAAGAATTAATAAAAGTAGCGGGAATACCGACTCGTTCTAAAGAATCGACTTGATCTTTCATTAAGGCAATTAGGGGCGAAATAACAATGGTCATCCCCGCCAAAACTAAAGCTGGCAATTGATAAATTAAAGATTTGCCGCCACCGGTTGGTAAAACCACCATCGTATCTCGCCCCGCTAAAATATTATCAATTGCCCTTTCTTGCCCAGGCAAAAAAGATTCATAACCGAAATGAATCTTAAGTAGCTCACATAATTGTTGTTTTTTCTTTTGGGGCATGTTTATTTATTACATATTCTGAAAATATATGAAGCAAATTATGAAGGAGATAGGCAGGTATTGACAAATAATTAAAATTAGGATATTATATTACTAATTAAATTCACATAATCTCAATACCTCAATCTGAAATGGAGTCAATAATGATAAAAATGATAAATTGGGATGTTATTCTACCGCTACTAGTGTTCTTTATAAAATTTGGTACGGCCATTTTGGCCACCATAAACAAAGATTTAGACCCGTTAACTATAGCGGCGCTATATATATCAGGGCTTTTATGACTAATGTTCGCAATTTTTCTTGTTAAACAAGAAAATAAAAAACATCTATTAATAAACTCATAACCCTCTCTTATTCTTCTCTTATTCTTCTCTTAATCTTCTCCACACCCCTCCAATTTTACCCCCGCCGTTTTTCTCCCGAGAAACGGCTTTTTTATTTCTCACGACGCTTATAAATTTCTAAAACATTCTTAAAGAGGAAGGCGATGGTCATGGGGCCAATACCGCCGGGAACGGGAGTAATAAAACTCGCCCGTCCTTTAACGCTCTGATAATCGACGTCACCGACAACTTTATCATGAATTTTAGTAATTCCAATATCAATAATGACGGCTCCTGCTTTAATCATTTCCGACTGAATAAAATTTGGTTTACCTAAAGCACTAACCACTAAGTCAGCTTGACTAAGATTGTCTCTTAAACTAACCACCATCCCCTGGGCGGCTAATAATTTTTGAACGCTGGAACCAAATACATCAGAATTATATAAAATACAAGCTGTTTTGCCTAACGGCAAAAAATTAATATCTTCTAAACAGGCGGAAATAGAGGCTAAGACTGGGGAAACAATATACTCCGGACATTGCGCGTG
>JAVHRV010000087.1:0-2200 GCA_036171815.1 Patescibacteria group bacterium | reverse complement strand
TAAGGCGTCTGGTTTGGGACCAGAAGATCGAGAGTTCAAATCTCTCCACCCCGACGAAAAATAAAAAATAGCTCCCTAGTGAAGAGCTATTTTTTATAAACGGAAACTACTTCCTTACTTTAGCAGACAAAATATAAATCGAAATTAAATTAGCTAACTTAGCTAAAAGCCAGGCTAAGGGAATAAATAAAACTAAATATAAAATAGTAGCGAGCCAGGCCGGCATAAAACGATAAAAAATATCATAACGATACATAAGCGGCCAATGCCAAAGATAAATTTCATAAGAATAAATTCCGACCCAAGACAGAGCCTTAAATTCAAATTTCTTAATAATAAAAACAACTACCAAAGCGACCATCGCCATTAGACTCATCAACTGTTCCTCTTGATAACTGGCGCCGATGGCGGAATTAACATTAAAATAAATAAAAGATGCGCTAGCTATAATCATGGCTAACCAATAAATAATTACCGAGTAACCGCGTAAGGGATTAGCCAAAAAATTTGGCCGGGATAACTTCGCTACGAGCCAAGCGGCTAAGACGCCTAAAGGAAAAGCAAAAATATGGACGCGATATAAATGAAGCACATTCTGAAAATAAACTGGATTGTAATAAATTAAACCATAACCAACTAAACCTAATATAATAGCGCTGAGCCAAGGCCACCGGCGACTAAACACTAAAGGAAATAAAAGATAGTAACCGACAATAAAAGTAAAGTACCAAAGCGGCGAATTAAAATCTGAATATAAATCCGCGTGGGTGATGATTCCCAGGAAAGCGGAAAAAATAAATTGCCCAGAATAATTAATATTTAAGAAAAAAATATCGAGCAATAAAACGACCACTAATAAAAGCCAATAAGGAATAAATATTTTCAAGAGCCGGCGCTTATAAAAATCAATAATACTCAAGCCCTTACTTAATTGACTGGCCGTTAAACCAAACCCCGATAAAAATAAAAAAAGATTGACGCCCACCCCCGCCATAATCGAGAGCGGCCAGAGGAAGCGGGTATCACTCACTAAAAAGTAACCAACATGCGACAGAACAATCATAATAATCGCTGCCCCTTTAATCTCCGCCGAGACTGTCGCCGGCAGCCACTCAGAAATCTGACGCGGTCTGACTGTCGCTAAAATAATTAGAAAAAAAATAATCGAAAAAATCCAAGTCGCTTGAAGCGGATCACTGATTAATACTATCATAAATTATAGCCGCCCAGATTTGATAACCTTTAGCGGAAGGATGAAATAGATCGGCCGAGTAATGGTCGCCCGATTTTTTAAATAACTCTTGACTCGGCGTATATAAATCAATATAAACTAACTGATATTTAATGGCTAATTCTTTAATAATCTCATTAAACGCTTGCGTTTGATAATCGAAATAAAAATTATAGGGGGCACGAATTAAAGTATCAGCGCCGATATAAGGCAAACTAACTAAGTATATCTTGGCTTTAGTTTCTTTGGTCAACCGACTTAAAATTTGCTCATAATTACTTTGAAAATCGCGACGGGAAACTTGATTATGGATATCATTAACGCCAATAAGAACCGTAACCAAATCAGGCTTTTCGGCAATTGTCTGCTCCAGCAGTTCGCTGATAACATCACTGGTTTTAAAACCGGGAACGGCCTGACTCTTTAAAATTATCTTTTTATCACTGCCCGCTAATTTTTTAGCGACTAAATAAGGCCAAGCATCTTCTGGGGTATGGGCGCCGACACCAGCCGTTAAACTATCGCCCAAAGCAACATAGATTAAACTACTAGTGGCCCGCACCTCATCATTAATCATATACTTGGACGTTAAATCAAATTCCTGCAAATGAGCGTCACCAATTGTCTGATAAATATGGGCGTAAGCCCGATTTAAATAAATTCCCCCGCTTAAGACAATTAATAAGCTAGTAATCAAATAAATTTTAATCAAATAATTCTGGGACATACTTTTATTATATAATAAAATGAAAAAATATACAGGTGTTAAAAAATTCATAGAATTTTAGTTAGAAATAATTTGGGCCATTCGTCTCATAAACTAACCATCGACCCCTTGATTTTTATTTATTATCGTGTTAATATTGGACTACTATCCAGCGAAAAGACTAAAGAATCTATTTTTTAGACATCATCGCCGATAATTCTGAGGTGAAGACCTCAATTTTAATTAATTTATTATTTTAGAAA